>NZ_JBEZGX010000061.1:0-55484 GCF_040650235.1 Kitasatospora sp. NPDC048722 | reverse complement strand
ACGTCCATGCCTTCAACGCGGACGGCAAGGAGATCTACAACCAGAAGACGCAGCCCACGGTCAAGAACACCCGTCAGTAGGCGTCACTCCGGGCGATTGGTGGTGGAGCGGCTGTCCCAGCGGCAGCACGGGTCGCACGGCGGACGAGCATGCGCAGGGTGACGATTCCGGCGGACGGGTGGAGGTGGACGTCCACGACGCGCCAGCGTTTCCCGGTGCAGCGCGACCGCCGAAGCCGTTCATCCACGAGCGGTTCCGCTCCACCACCACCACCGCCGGCCGGCCCGGATCGGGGCTGGGGCGCCCTTGCGGGCGATCTCGCCGGCGAAGCCCGAGTCCCCGGCACCCCTCGTGGGCCTGCGGATCGGCACCCACGTCCTGCTCGGCGCCCTCGGCTTCGCCCTCGTCTCGGCACTCGGCCACGTCCTGATGGCCCTGGTGATGGCCGGCGTCACCGTCGGCCTGCTGGTGTACGTCCGGCGGACCGCACTCGCCGCCCTGGTCACCGCGGGCAAGGCCACCGCCTGACCCGCCGCACTGTGCGGGCCCACGCCGCAGGCCGAACGCGGGACGGCACGTAGTTGCGGCGGCCGACCCGTTCCACCGGCGAGTGAGGCGCTCCCCGACGGCTCGGCGCAGCAGGGGCGAGCTTCGGCGGCAGCTCGCCGACTGGCAGAGCACGATCGGCCTGGGTCATGACCGACGGCGGCACGACGGTCTCTCGGCGAGCGGTCGTGCGGGTCGACCGGCCGGATCGCCGGCGACGCCACCCGGGTGCCAGGAGCGACGAGGGCGACGCCGCGGTCATGGGTCCGTGTTCTCGTGGCGGGGACCCTCGGAGGGGCTTCCCAGGGCTTCTTCGGCGGTGAAGAGGCTGGTTGTCTCGGTGATCGCGAGCAGGTGCTCGACCTGGGTGCTGGCCGCGGTGATCTTGAGGGTGCGGCCGGCACGGTGCGCGGTGCTGCGCAGGCGCAGCATGAGATTGAGGCCGGCGCTGTCGCAGAAGGTGACGGCGGAGAGGTCCAGGTCGAGCCCTGTGCGGCTGCCGCCGAGCGCGCGTTCAAGGGTTTCGCGGAGGCCGTCGGCGATGTCGAGGTCGATCTCTCCGCACACCGTCGCGCGGGTTCGCTCACTTTCGGTGACCAGCTTGACGAGCAGGCCGTCGGCGATCCACTGGTCGGCGGGCAGCTGACTGCCGCCCGACGCGGGCGGTGGAGGAGTCGGAGTGGCGGAGTGCGCCGCGGGCGGCTTACCGCTCATGGTCTCTGTCTCCTGCCTGGGGAGGGTGGGGGACACCTTCAGCGTCTGCCGAATCCCTTCTCGCGTCAACCGATACGTGAACGGTGATTCGTCAATGGCAATACGGGTAACCGGGCTCCTGCGCTCACGGGTCGGTCAGCGGAGCAGGACGGCCGACAGTTCGACCGGCGTCGGGCCGTTGTCCGCGGGGCGGCGCAGCTGCTCGCCGTCGATGACCTGGTAGACGTTCGACCGTCCGACGCGCGGTGGCCGAGGTAGCCGTCGGCTTCGAGGCCGGCGATGATCCGCTGGGCCGCCCGCTCGGTCAGCAGGCGGCCTGTCGCGATGTCCCGCACCCTGATGCCCGGGTCGCACAGGACGATCGCGATACGCGAGACACGAAAGTGAATTCGCGCTTTCCTTTGACGCGAAATGCGCGTGATCCGGCCGACGGGCGGCGGCCCTGGGAAGTCACCGACTGCATGTATGGACCGGCCGCAGCCGGGCACACGCCGTGTCCGAAGACTCCATTGCGCACGAAAGGACCGATTCCGATGCTCGTCCTCGTTCTCGTCCTGCTGCTGGCCTTGATCCTGGGTGGTGCCGGCTTCGCCATACACATCCTGTGGTGGATCGCGCTGGCCGTCCTGGTGCTCTGGGTCCTCGGCTTCGTCTTCGCCGGCGGCAGCGGCCGACGGTGGTACCGGTGGTGACCTTCCCTCACACAACCGGAGCCGGGCCCTGCCACCAGGGCCCGGCTCCGGTGTCAGAGCTCCCGGGCTCCAGGCAGACCGCCTGGAGCCCGGGACGCACACGGACGGACCGACCGGCGAACAGCCGGCCACCGCGGGCATCCGGGAAAGAGCCGTCACGGCCGGTTTCACCCGGGCCCGGGACGTCACGCAGCGAATTTCTTCCCATTCTCCCCTTCCGCCTCGTTCCGTTCTCCCATTCCGCCCTGTTCCGGTCGCTGCGCACTTTCTTGTGGTCCTCCCGCAGTAGGACGACGGCATCGTTCGACATTGTTCGTGTCCTCCTCGGCAGCTTGCCCGTCCGAGCGCGTCCCCGGGCGGCCCCGGCCGAATCCCACGCCTCGCGAGCCGTCTCCTGCTGGTCCGGACGGCCGGGCGGCCTTGGGTGCCGCATTCGGGCCTGCCCGGAGACCCGGACACCGACTCGGATCACCACCGGGCGCAGGCATGCCGCGGCCCCGGCCGCTCGGGCCGGGGCCGCCCCTCCGGATGATCGGCGACGGGGCTCAGCCAGGGGTGATCCGGCCGCGCCAGCCGCCCTCCTCCCGGCCCTCCTGCTCGATGAAGTCCTTGAAGCGGTGCAGGTCCCCCTTGACCCTGCGGTCGACCATGCCCAGCATGTCGCCGGCCCTCTCGGCCATGCCCTCGGGTTCGAAGTCGATGGCCAGGTTGACCCGGGTGTGCAGGTCGTCCAGCCGCTGGAACGTGACGACGCCCTTCTGGCGCACGTCGCCGTCCGTCGTCCTCCAGGCGATCCGCTCGTCGGGCAGCTGGTCGACGATCTCGGTGTCGAACTCCCGGGTGACACCGCCGATGCTGGTCCGCCAGTGGTTGTGGCGGTCGTCCAGCTGGGTCACCGCCTCGACGCCTTCCATGAAGCGCGGGAACTCCTCGAACAGGGTCCACTGGTTGTAGGCGGTGTGCAGCGGCACGTCGACGTCGACCGTCTCCTTCACCATGCTCATCTGGGGCCTCCTTGCGGGTTCGACGGCCGGGCCGTTCCCGGCCGCCCGGGCGCCTGCCCGCTCCGCGTCCCCCTAACCGCTCCCGCGGGCGCATTCTTGAAGCAGCGTCGGTCCGTCCCCCTGGCCGAAACCGCGATGCGAGTGGACCACGATGACCAGTTGGGCCCGGTCCCGGGCGGCGAGCTCGGCGAGCAACCGCCCGGGGGTGGGTCCCACACGGGCAGCTGGGAGCCGACCCGGTGGTGGCACGTAGCGGCCGGCCGGCCCGACCGGCCGCTACGGCCCGCGGCGGGCCTCGACGACGGCGCGGCCGGCCAGTGCGCCGGCGTAGACGGTGTAGCCGACGCCGATCAGCCAGGACTGGACGATCAGCACGGTGCCGACCGTCCCGTAGGAGACGGCGTTGGACACCAGCAAGGGGGCGAAGACCAGCCGGGAGAAGAGGCGGAGCCCGGCCAGCGCCGCCATGGTCGCGACGGCTCCCGGCAACAGGTCCCTGGGCGGGACGCGCCCGGCGAGCAACAGGTGCTGGAGCCACCAGAACAGCAGGATGCCGCCGATGATCGTCGCAGCGATGCGGGCGGTGGGCTGGAAGGTCGAGTGGCGCCACGGCGTGCCGCTCCAGGCTGCGAGCACGAGGTACCCGATCAGCCCGGCCAGGCCGAGGACCTGGCGCCAGACCGTGTGCCACGGGCCCCGGTCGAGTTCCCAGATGCGTTCGTAGACGCCCTGGACGGAGGCCATGAGGGAGATCCCGAAGACCGCGAGCGCGGCCAGGCCGAAGCCCGTGGTGGTGCTGAGCACCTGGCCGCGGGAGACGAAGAGTCGGGTGACGGCGGTGGCGCCCTGGCCGGTGAGGCCGAGGCCGTCGGTGATCCACTCGGCGATGCCGCTGCCGCGGGAGGGGAAGGCCGCGGCGATGACGATCAGCAACGGGACGAGGGTCACGAAGAACAGCGCGGCGAACGCCATCGAGCGCTGGAGAAGTTCGATCGTGCGGCCCTGTTCCCACACGCTGCGCGCCGCCGTCCGCAGGACCTGCCACCAGGTGCGGGCGGGCGGCGTGACCCCGCTGCGGTGGGGCGTGTCACCCATCCGCGGTGCCGGGCGGCGACGGTCGGTTCAGGGCCACTGGATCCTCACTGTTCTCGGCGCCCGTTGACGTGTCCTGTCAGGATGCCACCCGGCGGGACGCATTCGGCGGTCCGCCGTTCCAGCCGGTGCCACGGGTGCGTCCAGGCGTTTCAGCTCTCGTCCTCCAGCCGGATGGCCTCTTCCAGGGATTCGACCGCCTTGTCGGTGTGCCCGCTGCGCTGTTCGAGCAGAGCGGCGGCGATCGAGTCGAGCTTGCGCTGGACGGCGTGCTCGGCGCGCCGTTCGGAGTTCTTCAGCAGAGCGAGGAGGAGCAGTGTCACGGCGGTCATCAGATCGCCGATCAGGAGTTGCCAGCCGAGCGCGAGGCCGGCGGCGTGCACGGCGACGAAGGCGGCCACCAGGAGCAGGCACACCAGGAAGAACACGGGCGAGCTGGTGAAGTTCGAGGCCCGCTCGGCCACGCGCCCGAAGCCATGGTGGCCGCCGCCTGCGCGCTCGGCGGGATGCTGGAACGACATGTCCCGGCCCGCCCGTCATGGGGCCTGGGTATCAGCCGCCGGCAGGTGCGGCTCCTCGTCGTCCTCCGGGTCCTCGCCCTCGGCCCGGACGTCCGCCGGCGTGGGCGCCACGATCTCCCGTGTCTCCGCGGACCGTTCCCGCACCTGCTCGTCGTCTCGGCTCGCGTCCACGTCGGGGGTGCTCACGTCGGGGGTGCTCACGTCGGGGGTGCTCATGATGTCGGCCTTTCGCCTGGTGTTTCCTCCCGAAGGAGGGGGCACCAGGCGGCTGCCCGGCTTCGCAGGTTCCACACCGGACCCACCTGATTCCCCGTTTCCGACGAACGTTCCACCTCAGGCCGACTCGCTGGTCGGTGGGTCGTCGGCGGTGGTTCAGGAGTCGCCCGTGCGCCCAGGTCCGGGCCGGGCAGCACGGCGCGCCCGGCGGGCGCCGGATGCCCGCCGTCAGCCCGCGGGCAAGCGCACGTCGCACCACACCGTCTTGCCCGGCCCCGACGGGCGCCAGCCCCAGCGCAGGGCGAGGCGGCTCAGCAGGAACAGGCCCAGGCCCCCCGCCTCGTCCGGGCCGCGCGGCCGCCGCGGCAGGGGTGGGCGCGGGCTGGCGTCGCTGACCTCGATCCGCAGTCGGCCGGCGGCGCGGACCAGGACCAGCGCTCCGGGCTCGCTGCCGTGGCGCAGGGCGTTGCCGACGAGTTCGGAGACCAGCAGGACCGCGTCGGCGACCACCAGCGGGTCGGTGACGTCGGCCAGGAACGCGGCGGTGAAGGCGCGGGCGTCGCCTGCCGCCCCTGGCCGGGCCGAGAACGGCATTCGCCGTGCCTGCGGTTTCGTGGGCGACGGACGCGCGGAGGAAGGCACTGATCGGCTCATGAGATCGTCGCCTTCCTCCCTCCCCGAGAGGGTCCGTGGTGGTCGTGGGTCCGGTGGGTGGGCGCCCTCAGTGACCGAACAGGTGACGGGTCCGGCCGCCACGTGGGGGGTTCGGCCGGCGCGCCGACGGCGCGGCCGCCCTGCTGGGCGACGGGTTCCTCCTGCGGCGCGAGCACCTCGCCCTCCTCCCGTGGGAGGGATGGGGCGGGTCGGGCCGGCCGCACCGGAAGGGCCGTGCGGTGGGCCACCGGTCGCGCGCCCGGCCGGCCGGGGTGCCGGGTTCGCCGGGCCATCAGGGCCAGACCCAGCAGCAACATGAGGAGTCCTCTCCTCTCCGTTCCGGTCCTGGTGGCCCCCGCGGATCGCGCCTACCCGGGCACGCCTGCCCCTAACACCGCGCGTCGCGGGCACGGTCCTCTCGTGCGGGTCGCCGGCCCTTGGCGCAGGGCGGTCCCTCATCCACCCGGACGGCGACCAGGCACGTGTCGTCGTCGGTGTCGGCCGGGCTGAGTTCCAGCAGGCGGTCGAGGTAGCCCTCCAGGTCGGGGCCGGGGGCGCCGGCGGCGCGGATCAGCTGGTCGACGGACTCCTCGACCGGGCGGTCCCGGCGCTCGACCAGGCCGTCGGTGTAGAGGAGCAGGACGTCACCCGGGGGCAGGTGGGCGGTGTGCTCCTCGTACCGGGCCTCCTCCAGGGCGCCGAGCAGCACGCCGTGCGGCAGCGGCAGCACCTCGGCGCCGTCCGGGCCGAGTCGGATCGGCGGCAGGTGGCCCGCCCGGGCCCAGCGCAGCCCGCCGCTCGCCGGGTCGAGCAGGACGCAGACCGCCGTGGCGGTGACCTGCCCGCGCAGCGCCACCGTGTTGACCCACCTCAGCAGCCGGGCCGGTCCGGCGCCGGTGACCGCGAGGCCTCGCAGGGCGTGCCGCAGCGCGACCATGCCGGTGGCCGCGCCCACGCCGTGGCCGGCGATGTCGCCGACGGCGAGCAGGACGCACTCGTCGGGCAGCGGCAGGACGTCGTACCAGTCGCCGCCCACCCGGTCGCGCTGGGCCGCGGGGCGGTAGCGGACGGCGGCCCGAAGACCGGCCGGGCCGAGCGGGGGCGGTGCGGCGGGCAGGATGGCCTGCTGGAGCCGAAGAGCGAGTTGTTCGCTTGCGGCGGTCTCCTGCTCACTGTCGGCCAGACGTTCCCGGGTGGCGCCGAGGGCGATCTCCGTCCGGTGCTGCGCGGACACGTCGTGGAAGGCGCCGCGGACCGCGGTGAGCCGACCGTCGTCGTCGAGGACGGGCTCTGCGACCACCCGGGTGTGCCGGGAGGTGCCGTCCGGGTGGATCAGCCGGACGACGGCGGCGGCGGTGCGGTGCCGGTGGCTGACGGTGTCCAGCAGCCGCCGGACCGCGGGCTCGTCGTCGGGGTGGGTGTGCCCGGCGAGCCGGGCCAGCGGGACGGGGTCGGCGTCGGGCGGCAGCCCGTAGATCTCCCGCAGGCCCTCGCTCCAGCGGATCCGTCCGCCGGCGGGGTGTTCCTCGAACCCTGCCACCCGGGCCAGCCTTTGGGCCTGGTGCAGCAGGGCGGCTTCCTCGGCCTCGTCGGCCGGCTCGCGTTCCGGCTGCCAGCCGACCACCAGCCGGTCGCCGTACGGCGCCGCTGAGAGCAGGACCGTGGCGGGAAGGGCGAGTTCGTCCCTCCGGAAGGCCAGTCGCACGCGTTCGGCCGGCAGCGGTTCCCCGGTCTCGTGCACCCTGAGCAACCGTACGAGGAGGCCGGTGGCGCAGGCGAGAGGATAGGCCTCCAGGAGCGAGGTGCCCTCCAGTTCGTACCGGGGGCGGTCCAGCGGATCGTGGAAGCGCGCGTTGGCCCGCACGAGCGTGAAGTCGACGACCTGTCCCCGGCGGAGGACCGGTTCCAGCAGCAGGGCCGGGGCGGGAAGGCCGTCCAG
Organism: Kitasatospora sp. NPDC048722; assembly: GCF_040650235.1. Lineage (NCBI taxonomy): Bacteria > Bacillati > Actinomycetota > Actinomycetes > Kitasatosporales > Streptomycetaceae > Kitasatospora > Kitasatospora sp. NPDC048722. Next base: position 48,106 of record NZ_JBEZGX010000061.1, on the reverse strand, counting down.
GAGAGCGTCGTCGGAAGGGACAGCGGCCCGGGCGTCGGCCAGGAGGGTCGCGCAGAGGTCGGCGAGGGCGTGGAGCTGACGCCGCTGGGGCCCGCCGAGCACGGGGGTGGGGCCCGGCGCGGGCCAGACGATCTCCAGCGCACCCCGGCGACGGCCCCCGGCGAGCAGCGGGAGGACGGCCCGCGCCGTACCGGGTCCCACCGACGGGCCCTCCGTCCCCGGGTCTCCGGGCCACAGCTCCGTCCCGCCGGCGGCGACACGTTGGGCCGGGGTGGGGATGCCGGGCGGTACCCGGCTCCACGCCGCGGCCTCACCGGCGGGCAGCCCCGCGTGCGCTGCAAGGGCGAGCACACCGCCCGGCAGTCGCTGCCACAGGGCGACGGCGTGGACGCCGAGCGCGCCTGCCGTCTGCTCCAGCGCGGCTTCGGCGGCGCGTTGCAGGTCGGGGAGGGCGGCGAGCGCGGGTGTCACCGGTGGCACGGAACCGGGTGTCCCGACAGGTCGCTCGGGTGGAGGGCCGGACAAGCCGACGATGTCGGCGGCCAGGGCTGCGACCGGTACGCCCGCCTCCCCGGCGAGCCGGGCGAGGTGGGCCGCAGCCTCGGCGGGGCACACGTCCAGGCGCTCGGCCAGCATCCCGGTGGCGAGGTCGACGACGGCCCGGGTGCGCTCCTCGGCGCGCATCCGGACGGCGGCGCGCTGTAGCCGGCGGACGGCGCCGGCCAGAGCCCGGGCCGTGGCGTCCGCCGGCTCGTGCCCGGCGGTCATGTCGCGTCCAGGACGTGCCGCATCCGGTCGAGCAGGTCGTCGGTGTCGACGGGCTTGGTGACGTGGTCGTCGGCGCCGGCCGCGAGGCTCTTGTCCTGGTCGCCGGGCATGGCCTTGGCGGTGACGGCGATGACGGGCAGGCGGGCGAAGCGTTCGTCGGCGCGGATCGCGGCGATCGCGGCGTAACCGTCGAGGCCGGGCATCATCACGTCCATCAGGACCAGGTCGGTCTCGGGGTGGGTGCGCAGCAGGTCGAGGCCGGCGCGGCCGTCGCCGGCGTGCAGGACGGTCAGGCCGTGCTGTTCGAGGGCGGCGGCCAGGGCGAAGACGTTGCGCAGGTCGTCGTCGACGATCAGGACGGTCCGCCCGGCGACCGGGTCGTCCGGGGACGGGATCACGAGGTCGGCGGCCGGCACGGCCGGCGCGGCCGGATGGCGACCTCCCAGCAGGTGGATCACGCGTTCCCGCAGGTCGTCCAGTCCGTGGATGACCACGACTCCTCCGGCGGCGGTGTCGCTCCGACCGCCGGCGCCGTCGCCCTGGTAGCCGAGGACGGGGGTGCCGTCCGCCAGGGTGTCGAGCAGGGCGGGGGCCAGTTCGCCGGACCGGGCGAGGTCGAGGACGACGCAGCGGTAGGGCCCGGCGCCGAGGGCGGCCCGCAGTTCGGCCTCGTCCCCGGCGGTGTGGAGGCGGACCGGCTGCTGCGGTGCGCCCAGTGCGTCCGTGGCGGCGCGGGTGAGCAGGGTGAGCAGGGCCGGCGGGTCGGGCTCGACCACCAGGATCCGTGGCTCGGACTCCGCCTCGGCGTCCGGCTCGTCGGGTCCGACGAGCGGCAGGTAGAGGGTGAACCGGCTGCCTTTCCCGGCGGTGGAGCTGACGGTGAGGGCGCCTCCGAGCAGCCGGGCGAGCTCGCGGCTGATCGACAGCCCGAGGCCGGTGCCGCCGAAGCGCCGGCTGGTGGTGCCGTCGGCCTGCTGGAAGGCACCGAAGATGAGGTCCAGGTGGGCGGGGTCGATGCCGATCCCGCTGTCCTCGACGTGGAACGCCACCGCCCTTTCCGTTCGGCCGAGTTCGGTCGGCAGACCCGGGCCGTCGGCGCGCTCGATCCGCAGGCCGACCCGGCCGGTGTCGGTGAACTTGACGGCGTTGGAGAGGAGGTTGCGCAGCACCTGGCGCAGCCGTGCCTGGTCGGTGACGAGTCGGTCGGGGACCGCATCGCCGACGACGGCCTCGAAGGCGAGGCCCTTCTCGTCGGCGAGCGGGCGGAAGGCGGACTCGACGTACTCCAGCAGCTCGCGCACGGCGAAGGGCTCGGGGGTCACCTCCATCTTCCCGGCCTCGACCTTGGAGAGGTCGAGGATGTCGTTGATGAGCTGGAGCAGGTCGGCGCCGGCGGAGTGGATGACGCCCGCGTACTCGACCTGCTTGGGGGTGAGGTTGCCGGTGGCGTTCTGCGCGAGCAGCTGGGCGAGGATGAGCAGGCTGTTGAGCGGGGTGCGCAGTTCGTGGCTCATGTTGGCCAGGAACTCGGACTTGTACATCGAGCTGAGGCTCAGCTGCCGGGCGCGTTCCTCCAGTTCCTGGCGGGCCTGCTCGATCTCCAGGTTCTTGGCCTCGATGTCGCGGTTGCGCTGGGCGAGCAGGGCGGCCTTCTCCTCCAGTTCGGCGTTGGAACGCCGCAGCTCCTCCTGGCCGTCCTGCAACTCCTCGGAGCGGGCCTGGAGTTCGGCGGTGAGCCGCTGGGATTCGCCGAGCAGTTCGTCGGTGCGGGCGTTGGCGAGCAGGGTGCCGATGTTGACGCCGCAGAACTCGGTGAACCGTTCCAGGAAGTCGCGGTGGACCTGGGTGAAGGAATGGACGGAGGCGAACTCCATGACGCCGAGCAGCCACTCCTCCAGCGCGATCGGCAGGATCACGAGCGAGCGGGCGTCGGTGGAGCCCGCCCCGGAGGCGATGACGGCGTAGCCCGGGGGCAGGTCGTCGAGTGCGATGGTGCGCCGGGTTCGGGCGGCCTGTCCGACCAGGGACTCCCCCATGCGCAGCCGCCGGGTTTCCCCTGTCGGGCGGCCGTAGGCGCTGATCAGGGCCAGTTCGGTGCCGGTCCCGCGCTCCTCGGCGAGGAAGAAGGCGCCGTACTGGGCTCCGACCAGCGGCGTCAGCTCGTCGGTGATCATTTCGGCGAGAGCCCGGATGTCGCGGCGGCCCTGGATCGCGGCGGAGAAGTGGGCGAGGTTGGTCTTGAGCCAGTCCTGTTCCTGGTTGGCCAGGGTGGTGTCGCGCAGCGACTCGACCATGGCGTTGATGTTGTCCTTGAGGTCGGCGACCTCGCCGGAGGCGTCCACGCTGATCGAGCGGGTGAGGTCGCCGGCCGCGACGGCGCTGGTGACCTCGGCGATCGCCCGGACCTGTCGGGTGAGGTTGCCGGCCAGTTCGTTGACGTTCTCGGTGAGCCGCTTCCACGTGCCGGAGACGCCCTCCACCCGCGCCTGGCCGCCGAGTCGCCCCTCGCTGCCGACCTCGAGCGCGACCCGCGTCACCTCCGCCGCGAAGGAGCCGAGCTGGTCGACCATGGTGTTGATGGTCGTCTTCAGCTGCAGGATCTCGCCGCGCGCGTCGACGTCGATCTTGCGGGTGAGGTCGCCCTCTGCGACGGCCGTGGTGACCTGGGCGATGTTGCGCACCTGGCTGGTGAGGTTGTGCGCCATGAAGTTGACGTTGTCGGTGAGGTCCTTCCAGGTCCCGGCGACGTTGGGCACCCGGGCCTGCCCGCCGAGGATGCCCTCGGTGCCGACCTCCCGGGCCACCCTCGTCACCTCGCCGGCGAAGACCGACAGGGTGTCCACCATGGTGTTGATCGCGTCGGCCAGGGCCGCGACCTCGCCCTTGGCCTCGACGGTGATCTTCCTGGACAGGTCACCGCGCGCGACGGCGGTCGCCACCTCGGACATGGAGCGGACCTGGCCGGTGAGGTTGGAGGCCATCACGTTGACGTTGTCGGTGAGGTCCTTCCACGTGCCGGAGACGCCCCGGACGGTGGCCTGCCCACCGAGGTTGCCGGCGGTGCCGACCTCCCGGGCCACCCGGGTCACCTCGTCCGCGAAGGCGGACAGCTGGTCCACCATCGTGTTGATGGTGTCCTTGAGCTCCAGGATCTCCCCCCGCGCGTCGACGCGGATCTTCTGGGTGAGGTCGCCCTCGGCGACGGCCGTGGTGACCTCGGCGATCGAGCGGACCTGGGCGGTGAGGTTGTCCGCCATGACGTTGACGGACTCGGTGAGGTCGCGCCACGTCCCGGAGACGTCGCGCACGTCCGCCTGACCGCCGAGTCGGCCCTCGGTCCCGACCTCGCGGGCGACGCGGGTGACCTCGTCCGCGAACGCCGAGAGCTGGTCGACCATCGTGTTGAGGGTCGTCTTGAGCTCCAGGATCTCCCCGCGGGCGTCGACGTCGATCTTGCGGGTCAGATCGCCCTCGGCGACGGCCGTGGCGACCTGGGCGATGTTGCGCACCTGGGCGGTGAGGTTGCCCGCCATGAAGTTCACCGAGTCCGTCAGGTCGCGCCACGTCCCGGCGACGCCCTCGACCCTGGCCTGGCCGCCGAGCCGCCCCTCCGTGCCGACCTCCCGGGCCACCCTCGTCACCTCGTCGGCGAACGCCGAGAGCTGGTCGACCATCGTGTTGACGGTGTTCTTGAGCTCCAGGATCTCCCCGCGGGCGTCGACCTCGATCTTCTGGGTGAGGTCACCGCGCGCCACCGCCGTGGTCACCTGGGCGATGTTGCGCACCTGCCCGGTCAGGTTGCCGGCCATCGCGTTCACCGAATCGGTCAGGTCCAGCCACGTTCCGGCCGCCCCGGGGACCTGGGCCTGGCCGCCGAGCCGCCCGTCGGTGCCGACCTCCCGGGCCACCCTGGTCACCTCGGAGGTCACCCGGGCCAGCTGGTCCGCCATCCCGTTGAAAACCGTCGCGATCTCCCCGAGCACACCGGGCTGGTCGGACGTGAGCCTGATCCGGAAGTCCCCGTCGCGCACCGCGGTCAGCCCCGCGAGCAGCTGACGCAGGGCGTGCTGGGCCGACGTGGCACCGGGTGCCGGCTGCTCGTCCATCCGTCCCACCGTCCGGACCGGTCGCATGACCGAGGTGCCCCGACCGGGCGCCCCGGCCCGGAGGGCGGCGGGCCACCGCCCTGAAACCACTGTGCCACCGGACGGGAAAGGGCGACAGGCAGAGCAGGGGTCGACCGAGCGACCGGGCGAGCGGACCGCCCTGCGGCTCGGCCCGCAGCTCGACCGTGTCCCGGTGGACCGAAGGTCCACCGGGACGTCGCCGGGCCTCGCAGCAGGCCGGGTCCGCGCCCCGGCCGTCACTGCGGCAGTGTGTCCCGGATCGGGAACGCCTCGGTGGCGCCGGTCAGTTCGAGCATTCGGAGTACCAGCGGGCGGGGGCGGGCCAGCTCGATCCGGCTGCCCTGGGCCACCGCGCGGGTCTGGGCCCGGAGCATCGTGTTGAGTCCGGTGGAGTCGCAGAACTCCAGGCACGCGCAGTCGAGGACGATGACGGTGACGGGCGCGGCGGCCAGGAGTGTGTCGAGGGCCGTGCGCAGTTCGCCGGCCGAGTCCACGTCGAGTTCGCCGCGCAGTTCGACGACGGTCCCGCCGGTCCACGGCCTGGCCTGCGCGGCGAACACGCCCGGCGCTGGATCGCGGCCGGTGATCGACGGTCGGCGGGGCATGGTGTCGGCTCCTTCCGTTCGTCGCGCTTCGGACGGGTCACGCAGTCCGGTACGTCCCGGACCGGGCTGGGCCACCCGCGATCCGTGGGAAAGCGTTCGGGGACACGACGCGTCAGTCACCACGGCGGCCCCCGCAGCGCGGCTATCCGCTGCGGGGGGCCGGAAACGCCCGGGAGAAGAGCAAACTCAACAGGGCACCGCGGGTTCGGGGTCACCCCCGAGGGGCGCCGAGGCCCATCGGGGACGCGATCTCCAACCACACCAGCTTCCCCGCCCCCTCGGGCAGGCAGCCCCAGTCGCGCGCCAACCGGTCCACCACACGTAGGCCGTGGCCACCGGGGCGGCCGGGGTCGGCGTGCCGGCGCAGCCGCGGCGGGGCCGGGCTCGCGTCCGAGACCTCCGCCCGGAGCCGCTCGCCGTTCCAGCTCAGCCGCAGTTCCCGGGGGCCACCGGGCGCGTGCAGGCACGCGTTGGTGACCAGCTCCGAGACCATCAGCAGGACATCCTCCACCACGGCCAGCTGCTCGGCGTCCATGGTGGGCAGCCACTGCCACGACGCCAGGGTCCTGCGGCTGAAGTCCCGGGAGCGCTGGACCGCACCCTCGGTGCCGTGCAGCACGAGCACGCTGGTCCGGTCGGAGGAACGCCGCGCGGGCCCTTCCCGGTCACTCTTCATGCCGGCCTCCCACGCCGTCGCGAGTGCCCGGCGACGGGTCCGTGGCCTTCAGAGCGCCGTCGAGGTCGGGGTGGATGCGAAGCACGCTGTCGGCCCCGGTGATCTCGAACAGCCGCGCCACCGTCGGTCGCGGCCCGGCCAGTTCCAGCCGCAGTCCGGCCGCCTCGGCGTCCAGGCGTGCGCGTAGCAGGACGTTCAGCCCGGTGGAGTCGCAGAACCACAGGTCCGCGAGATCGACGACGATGCGCTCCTCGCCCTCGGCAGCTGGACGGGACAGCGCCGCCCGCAGGCCGTTCGCGCTGTCGTGGTCCAGTTCACCGGCGACGGAGACCACTCGCGCCGGGCCCTCCCGGCGCACCGCGACGTGCAAGCCGGCTGATTCATGATCCCCCTCGCCGGGCTGCTCGGCTGGCCGTGGCATGGCGTGCTCCTGGTCGGCTCGCGGCGGCGTCCTGTCGTCCCGACCATCATGCCGCGCGGCACGTCGGGCCGCCCGGACGACCGGAGTCGGGGAAACCGCCGTCCCGGGCGGGGCCTGGCCCACCGTCTCCTCCTCGTCCATGCCCCGCGTCTGCCCAGCCCCGCGACGGCTACACCCACGAGGGAAGCAGGAGGCGATCACCATGACCACGCCGGTCACCAGCCTCGACGGCACCGGACGCCGGCCCCGAACCGGCCGCCGGGAGTCGCCCGAGGAGCGGGCGGACCGGTGCCGGGGTGACCTGCACCAGGAGGCGGGGGTCACCCGGACCGGCGCCCGGATCCTGTTCGGCTTCCTGGTCCTGCCCGGCGTGGTGCATGGAACCGCGGCTCCCGGGCAGACGCCCGCCCGGGCGGACGACCCGCCCGGTCCGAGATGGGAGTGCACCCGATGGGCACCGACGACAAGCTGCGCAACGCCGCCGAGAAGGCCAAGGGCAAGGTCAAGGAAGCCACCGGCCGCGTCACCGGTGACCGCCCCCTGGTCGCCAAAGGCAGGGGTGAACAGGTCAAGAGCGACGTGAAACAGGCCGCGGAGAAGCTCAAGGACGCGGGAAAGGACTGAACCCACGCCCGGCGGCCGTACCGTACGGCCGCCGGGCGGCTGCGTCCCCGCCGCCCCGAGGAGGCAAGCGGGAACGACACGGCGAGGTGAGTTGCGCCCCCGCCCCCTCGGCGGCTCTCGCCCCGCCGAAGCAGCATCCGGCGCGGTCGGCGGGTGCGCCGGCGCTTCAGGTCTGGGCGGCGATCGCGACGCACAGCACCGCCACGCCGAGGGCGAGCCAGGCGAGGTAGTCGCCGAGGTGCCCGGAATGCAGGCGCCGCAGCGCCCGCACCGCCCGGGCAACGGGATGCCGGGAGGGAAGTGCGGGAACACCCCGGTGGACCGCCGTACCGGCCAGGGCGACCGCGATGCCCGTGGACAGCAGGCCGAGCAGCACCCCGATCGCGGTCCAGTCGGCAGCCGGCATCGGCCCGGGCGGCGTGCTGGGGCGGGTGAGGACGGCCGCGGTGTAGCGGCCGGGGTCGGTGAAGAGGGCCGACCCGCGGGCGAGGGCGGCGGTGACGGCGGGCAGGGAACCGATGAGGACGGCGAGGCCGAGCAGGACAGCCGGGACGACCGTCATGGCGCGGGGCGGTGTGCGCCGGGGGGAACGGATCTCGGGTTCCTCGCCCTCGCCGGTGGTTTCGTCCTCGTCCGGTCGGCTGCGCGGGACGGGGCCGGCGCCCCAGAAGATCCGCAGGCCCGCACGCAGTACCGCGGCGCCGGTGACGGCGGAGGCGGCGACGAACACGGCCGGCAGCCAGGGCTGCCACCGGCCGGCGGCGTCCTCGCTCAGGGCTTTGCCGAGACCCGTACCGAACGGCGGCATCCCGGCCAGGGCCAGGGCACCGACCACGAACAGCACGCCGGCCGTGCGCAGGTCACGCGCTCTGCCGTGCAGGCCGTGCTCGTCGACGCTCCCGTAGCGGTCCAGCAGTACACCGGTGAGGGCGAACAGCGCGGCCTTCACCAGGCCGTGCGCGGCGACGTACACCGCGGTGCCGGTGGCGCCGTCGGGGGTCAGCAGGGCGACGGCGATGAGGAACAGGCCCACGTGGCTGATGGTGGAGAACGCGAGCAGGCGCTTGAGGTGGCGCTGCTGCCAGCACATCAGGGCCCCGAGCAGGGCGGTCAGGAGGCCGAGGGCGGTGAAGGTGGTGCGGAAGGCCTGGTGGGGGATGCCGCCGGGACCGGAGAAGACGGTCCAGTAGATGCGGGCGATGCCGTAGACGCCGAGTTCGACCATGGCGCCGGACATCAGCATGCACACCGGGGTGGGGGCCACGGCGTGGGCGTCTGGGAGCCAGAAGTGGAACGGCACGGCAGCGGCCTTGACCAGCAGGGCGGTGGCGATGAGGGCGAACGCGGCCACGGTCAGCACGTCGGTGCGGTGGGCGGCCGCCTGCTCGCCGAGGCGGGCGAGGTTGAGTTCGCCGGTGCGGGCGTAGAGGAGACCGGTGCCGAGCAGGGAGCAGTAGGCGGCGAAGGAGGTGACGATGCCGAAGGTGATCGCCCCGTGGAGGGGGCGGGGGTCTTCGATGTGGTAGCCGGTCAGGGCGTAGGCGGCGGCTCCCATGAGTTCGAAGAAGACGAAGGCGTTGAACAGGTCGCCGGTGAGCGCGAAGCCGGCCATGCCGGCCTCGAACAGCAGGATCAGGGCGGGGAAGGCGCCGGCGTGCTCGCCGGTGGGCTCGTCGAAGTACCGCCAGGCGTAGACCACGACGGCGAGCACCAGGACCGCGACGAGAAGCGCGAGTCCTGCGCCGATGGGGTCGGCGGCGAGCACGATGCCCAGGCGGGCGGGCCAGCCGCCCAGCTCCGCGGTGGCGACGTGCCCGTCGGTGCGTGTCCAGAGCAGGGCGAGGCACGCCGCCTCGGCACCGGCGCAGGTGGTGGCCAGGACGTCGCAGCCGGTCCGGGGAAGTCTGCGGCCGGCGACGGCCAGCAGTGCCGCGCCGAGGAGGGGGATGGCCACGGCGAGCGGCAGCAGGACGGCTTCGGTCACGGCTTCAGCCTTTGAGGCCGGTGAGGGCCTGCGGGTCGACGGTGTGGTGGCGTTTGCGCAGCTGGATGGTGAGGGCGAGCAGCAGCGCGGTGACGGTCGCCCCGACGACCACGTCGGTCAGGGCGAGGGCCTGCACGACGGGGTCGACGACGGGACGGGTGCCGGGGGTGAGGTCGGAGTAGACGGGGGCGGTCGCGTCGCGGCGGTAGCCGACGGCGAGGAGCAGGAGGTAGGTGGAGGACTGGGCGACGGCCAGGCAGCCGATGGCGTGGATGAGGTTGCGGCTGGTGACCAGGCCGTACAGGGCGATGAGCAGGACCCAGCCGGCGGCCGGGAAGACCCACGTTCCCATCAGGTGTCTCCGTATCTCTGCTGGTCGGGGTCGGTGAGTTCGACGGCCTGGTCGAGGAAGTGTGCGAGCAGGGCGATCAGGCCGCAGGCGACCTCGACGCCGACCACGGCGTTGAGGACCGGGACGGTACCGCCGGAGGTGATGGTGTTGAAGGTGCCCAGCGGCAGCACGTTCTCGAGGAACGCACCGCCGGCGATCAGTCCGGCCAGGCCGACGAGGCTGTAGGACGCCGCGGCGAGCGAGTCCGCGACGTCGAGGACGGCCAGCGGACGCAGCTTCTTCAGCGCCCGGTAGTCGACGGCCACGTAGGCCAGGTGGAGGGCGGTGGCCAGGACGACGCCGCCCTGGAAGCCGCCGCCGGGGCTGAGCTGGCCGTGGGCGACGACGTACACGCCCACGACGAGGGCGATGGGCAGCAGCAGCGCGCCGAACAGGCGGGTGGTGGGCACGACGCGTTCCGCTTCGGCGCGACGGTGGCGTTCGTCGCGGGCCCGGCGCAGCAGCAGGGTCGCCCCGAGGACCGTGCCGAAGAGGATCGACTCCTCGCCGAGGGTGTCGAAGGCGCGGATGTCGAAGTTGACCGAGGAGACGACGTTGGCGGTGCGTCGGTCCAGAGCGGCCGCCACCGCCCGCTCCCCGTAGGGGTGGCTGTCCGTTCCGAACGGCGGCAGGTGGGTGCACGCCGCCGTGAAGAATGCAGCGATCACGGCGGCCGCTGCCAGGAACACGGCCAGCCGGGCACGGGCCGTCACTTCTGCTCCTGCCCGTCGTCGCCGGTGGCGGGGTGGTCGTCCGGGTGGGTCGGGCGGCGGGTGACCTTGCGGACGGTCAGCAGGATCAGCAGCGGGGTCAGCGCGGTGCCGACGGCGAGCTGGGAGAGAGCCACGTCGGGCGCCTGCAGCACCGCGAACAGCACCGCGAGGCCGAGACCGAGGACGGACAGGACGACCGCCTGGCGGGTCGGGTCCCGGGTGAGGACCGCCGTGGTGGCGGCGAGGACGACGAAGGCGACGGCGACGCCGATCAGCCACTGGTTCACCGGCTGCTCCCCTCCTCGACCTCGGCCTGGCGGGCGGCCCGGCCGATGGCGATCGTGGTGACCGTCCCGCCGACGGCGAAGACCAGACCGATGCACAGCGTCTTGGCCGCCCCCCGGCCCGGTCCCTGGTCGACGGCCACGGCCGCGGCGATCAGTGGCACCCCGGCCACCGATGCCGGTGCGAGGGAGTGCAGCCGCATCAGCGTTCCGCGCAGCCGCAGCACCGCGGCGGCGGACAGCAGCACGCACCCCACACCGGCCCACAGCAGCACGAGGACGATCACGTGGCGTGGCGTCAATCCGAACTCCCTCCCGCGTCCCGGTTCCACGTGGCTTGTCGGGCGCGGTCTCGTCAGGTCTCGGGCGCGGCATCGTGCGGGTGGGCGTCGTGGCGGTGGCCGACGACGAAGCGGGCGAAGACGAGGGTGCCGGCGGGGGCCAGGACGGCCAGCATCAGCGCGAGGTCCTGGTAGGAGGACCGGTCGTATGCCATCGGGAGCAGCAGGAACACCGCGCCGACCACGGTCGACAGCATCGACGCCCCGATCAGACGGCGCACCGCGGTGCCGCGCGCCGCGACCCACAGGCACGCCGGCGCCGGGGCGGCGAGCAGGACCAGGGCCGCCGCCGTCCAGGCGTTCACCGCGCGCCGTCCGTGCGGGCCACGGCCTTCTCGACCGGCCCCGCGTTCGGCCGCAGGGCGTGCACGATGACCTCGTCGTCGCGGGGCACGTCGATCACGCAGGTGTCCGGGGAGGCGGCGAGCAGGGTACCGGCCCACCCGGCTCCCGCCCCGGCCCGCAGCCGAACGCGCCGAACGCTCCCACCCGTGGCATCGAAGGCCGTCGCAGCCGTCAGCGCGGCCAGCCCCCGCACGACCGAGCCCGGCAGCGCGAGGAGTGCGCGCACCGCGCCACGACCTCCTTCGACGTGGACGTCGGCGGCCAGGCGCATCCTGCGGGCCGCGAACGCCCCACCGAGTGCGGTCACGCAGGCCACCAGCAGTTCGACGGGCGACAGGGAGCCGACGAAGACCAGCGTCAGCCCGGTCAACGCAGCAGCCCACACCACGATCTCCACCAGCCGGGCGAGCACCGGACCTCCTGTAGTCCGCAGGCCATCGTTCGATTGCCGGCCGCCTGGCTGCACCGCGACGCAGGCGGCGCCTCCACGCGCCGTCCGGGGCCCGTCCGTGCCACGGGCTCCGGGTCAGTCGGGCGGCTCCGGCGGGCGGGGGTGCGCGGGCTCCGGCGGGGCCGGCTTCGTCGGCTCGCGCGGGCCGGGCGGTTCGGGCGGTCCGGGCGGTCCGGGCGGAGGCTCGGGCGAACCGGGAGGCGCGGGCGGATCCGGCGGCTTCGGGGGCTCGACCGGCTCCGGCGGGCCAGGCGGCCGCACGGGCTGCGGCGGGCCGGGCGGCCGCGGGGGCTCGGTCGGGGGCAGGGGGTTGGTGTCGGGGTCGGGCGGCACGGGAACGGTACCCACGGTCACCAGCTCCTATCGGCCCAGGGCGTGTGCGAGTTCCTTCTTGTTCATCTTCGAGCGGCCGTGGATGTTGCGCTGCCTGGCCTCGTTGTACAACTGCTCGTACGTGGGGCCCTGCGAGCCGCTGTGCGAATGCAGACCACCTCGACGGGAGGACGAGATGTCCTTCACCGAGCTGCGGCTGGCGGTCTTCGACTCCCCGTGCCGGGCCCGCTCCTTGTTCACGGTGCGGGCGGCGATCTCCTTGGCGCGCTTCTCGCTCTCACCGCGCTCCAGCGCGCTGTCCTTGATGTGCTCGTACTGCCGCTCCCGCTTGGGAGTCGATCCGCGAGGCATGATTCAGGCACTCCTTTCCGACGACTGCGGGGCGCGTGTACCCCGCATCCGTGAGAGGAACCCGCCACCGGCGCCGGGCAAACCGGCTTGCACCCGTCCGGCCGCGCGACGCCCCGTGTGGGCGAGGGCGCCGAAGGCGTGCGCCAGTTGCTGCTGCGGGCTGCGGTCCCGGGCCCGGTCGTCGAAGCGGCCGTGCGCCCCGAAGTCCCGCCGGGCGTCCGCCGGCTCGAACAGGTTGTCCGGGTCCGTGGCACGGCGCCGGCGGTCCTCCTGCTGGGAGCCGAAGCCCGTGCGGGCCAGGTAGCGCTCCAACAGCCCGGGCACGACGGCGTTCGCCACCAGGGTGGCCACCGTGCTGCCGCCGACCCAGTACTCGCGCCGCCCGGGGTGGTCGGCCGCGTACAGCACGGCGCGGGCGGCGACCTCGGGCTGGTAGATCGGCGCAACCGGCTGCGCCCGGTTGGGCAGTCGGGAGCGGACCCAGTCGAACTGCGGGGTGTTGACGGCCGGCATCTGCACCATCGTGGTCCGCACCCGGGTCCCGGAGGCGAGCAGTTCGCAGCGCAGTGCCTCGTTGAAGCCCTGGATGGCGTGCTTGGCGCCGCTGTAGGCGGTCTGCAACGGGATGCCGCGGTAGGCGATCGCCGAGCCGACCTGCACGATCACCCCGCGGTCGCGGGGCAGCATCCGGGCCAGAGCGGCCCGGGTGGCGTAGACGTAGCCGAGATAGGTGACGTCGGTCACTCGCCGGAACTCCTCCGGGGTGATCTCGGTGAACGGGGCGAAGACGGAGGCGAACGCGTCGTTGACCCACACGTCGATCGGCCCGAGTTCTTCCTCGACCCGTTCGGCGGCGGCCTCCACCGCGTGCGCGTCGGAAACGTCCGCCTCGATGGCGACGACCACGGCAGCACCCGCTTCCTCGGCCTCGCGCACCGCGCCCTCCAGGCCTGCGTGGCCGCGGGCGATCAGGGCCAGCCGGTCCCCACGGGCGGCGAACGCCACCGTGCAGGCACGCCCGATGCCACCGCTGGCCCCGGTGATGACGATGGTGCGGCATGCAGGTTCCACAGGTTCCATGCTGGTGCGGCTTTCCCGGAATCGGCGCGGCAAACGGCCGGGCGCCCCATGCGTGGCCGATCGTCGGACCGCAGCCTCGACGGGGTGGACGTGCCCAGGGCCGGCAGTTCAGCGATGCACCGGATTTTCCCGCGAGGCAGCTCACGATCACCGCCACGCCGACGAACGGCCACGGCCCGACCACTGACCATCCACGCTCAGCAGTCCTGGGACGACGCGGTCCTGCTGGTGCGGCCTGGGGTGAGGGCGACGACGCCGCCGGGATCCGCCGGCGGCACCGTCGCCCTGCTGCGGCGTTCAGGTGCGGTCACAGCGGGCTCAGCGACCGGGGGCGAGTGCGGCGGCGGCTTCGAGCATCAGCCCGTGGACGAACGCTTGGGGCAGGTTGCCGCGCAGCTGCCGCTGGGCGACGTCGAACTCCTCCGCGTAGAGGCCGGGCGGACCGCAGGCGGCTCGGTTGCGTTCGAACCACCGCGCCGCTTCCACCTCGTCGTGCTGCTGGTGCTCGGCCAGGGCCATGACGAATCCGCACAGCAGGAAGGCGCCCTCGGCGTCCTGGAGGGGCCGCTGGTCGTGGCGGAACCGGTAGACGTAGTGGTCCTGCACGAGGTCGGCGCGCACCGCTCTCAGGGTGGCGGTGGTGCGCGGGTCTTCGGCGGGCACGGCGCCGCGGACGGCGGGCAGCAGCAGGGCCGCGTCCACGCCCGCCTGGGTCGGGGAACGCTGCCACCGGCCGGTCGGGTGCAGGCAGTCGGCGGAGGTCTGTGCGACGATCGCGTCCGCCAACGCCTCCCAGCCGGCGGCGCGCCCGCTGCCGGCCCGGGGCGTGGCGGCGGCGATCGCCCGCAGGCCGGCCGCGCAGATCAGGCGGCTGTGCGCCCACCGGTCGTCGTGCAGTTCCCAGATCCCGGCGTCCGGCTCGCGATGCCGGGCGGCGATCGCGTCGGCGGCGACGAGCGCGGCGTGCCAGCCGTCCGCGTCGAGCCGGTCGTGACGGGCGGCGGCGGCGATCAGCAGCAGGCTCTCCCCGAACACGTCGAGCTGGAACTGGCGGTTGACGTGGTTGCCGACGACGTCGAAGCCGCCCGGGTAGCCGGGCAGGTCGAGGGTGCGCTGGTCGGGCACCGCCGCGCCGGTCGCGCTGTAGGCGGGCGCGAGAGCCGGGCCGTGGTCGAGCAGGCGGGCGGTGACGAACCGTACGGAGTCGTCCAGCAGCGGGTGCGGACCGGCGGCGGCGACGGCCTGGCCGATGTAGGCCTGGTCGCGGATCCACACGTACCGGTAGTCGTAGTTGCGGCCGGTCTCGGCGCGTTCGGGCAGGCTGGTGGTGGCCGCTGCCACGGTGCCGCCTCCGGGACCCGTGAGGCCGGCCAGGACGGTGTAGGCGTGCCGGGCGTCGCGCTGGCCCAGGGTGTTCGCGAGGCCGGGCACGCGCGCGGTCCAGGCCGCTTCGGTGGACCGCCACAGTACGTCGGCCGCCTCCGGTGCGGGCAGGGGCCGGTCGGAGATCTCCAGGACGAGGTCGTGCTGCTCACCGGCCTCCAGACGCACCGCGGTGGACAGCGCCGCGTCGCCCGGCCGGGCGTCGGGCGCGCCGCTCCAGCGCAGGTGCAGCTTCCCGGCCCTGGCCGTCCACCGCCCCTGTCCGTCGCGGCGCACCTCGCGCAGGGTGTGCGTGCCGAATCCGGGCGCCGGATGCAGGTGGACATCGAGGCCGGCGTCGCCGTCGACGGCCAGGATCCGGCGCAGCACCACCGCGCGGTGCCGGTCGCCGGGGTAGGCGAGGGCTTCGCGGCACTCGACGACGCCGCTGGTGGTGATCCAGCGGCTGCGCCAGACGAGGCTGGCGCCCTCGTAGTAGCCGCCCCAGACGAACGGTGCGGTGGGGGTGACGGTGTACCAGCCGGGGCCGCCGATCAGGGCGGCGAAGACGGCGTCGCTGTCCCATGCGGGTGCGCACAGCCACACGATGTCGCCGCGCGGTCCGACGAGGGCGCCGCGCTCACCGTCAGCGAGCAGGGCGTAGTCGCGCAGGGCGTGAGGAGTGGGAGGGCCGGCGATGGAGGCGGTCACCTTTCTCATCTCCCGCAGTACGGCGGTGCAGGCCGCCTGTCGGCGGCCCGGGGTGGCCGCGGAGCGTCGAGGACGGGCCGGGGCTGCTCAGGCGCGCACACGGAAGCGCTCCGCCAACTCGGTGCGGACGGTCAGGCCGAGGCCCGGCTCCCCGTTGTGGCCCGGGCGGATCGAGCCCCCGTCCGGGCTGAGGGTTCCCTCGAAGAGGAGGCTCTCGATCCGGACGTGGTCGTGGAACCATTCCAGGTGGCGCAGGTTCGGCACGGCGGCCGCGGCATGCGCGTGGACGTGCGGGGCGCAGTGGCCGGACAGCTGGAGTCCGTGGGCCTGGGCGAGGGCGGCGGCGCGCAGCCAGACCGTGATGCCGCCGCAACGGGTGGCATCCGCCTGCAGGCAGTCCACGGCCGGGGCCATGCGGGCGAAGTAGGGCAGGTCGTATCCGTACTCGCCGGCCGCGACGTCGGAGGTGACGGCGTCGCGGACGTGGGCGAGGCCGGTGAGGTCGTCGGAGGAGACCGGCTCCTCGAACCAGCTCACCCCCAGGCCGCCCAGCGTCCGTCCGACGCGGACGGCCTGTTTGCGGGTGTAGGCGCCGTTCGCGTCCACGTACAGGTCGGCGTCGTCGCCGACCACGTGCCGGGCCTGCTCGGTGCGTTCCAGATCGCGCCGTTCCCGGGCACCCCAGCTCTCGCCGATCTTGATCTTGAAGCGGTGGAAGCCCTGTTCGGCCCAGCCCGCGAGCTGCTCGGCGAGCTGCCGGTCGGTGTAGGTGGTGAAGCCGCCGCTGCCGTAGAGGGGGACTTCGCGGCGGGCGGCGCCGAGCAGGTCGACCAGGGGCAGGCCGAGCAGACGGGCCTTGAGGTCCCACAGGGCGACGTCGACGGCTGAGATGGCACCGGCGACCAGGCCGGGGCGACCGGCGTTGCGCACCGCGCGGTTCATCGCCTCGTTCGCGGCCGGGACGTCGCACGCCGGGCGGCCGATGACCGTGTCCCGGAGTTGCCCGGTGATCACCTGGGCGGTGGCGGGGGCGCCGTAGGTCCAGCCCAGGCCGGCGGTGTCCCCGCTGCGGGCGTGGACGAGGATCATGGTGGTGGAGTCCCAGGCGAGGGTGCCGTCGGCTTCCGGGACGTCGGTGGGAACGTCGAGGACCTGCACCTGCAGGGCCTCCACGGTGGCGGTGACGGTCATGACGTCCCGTCGGCCGCGTGCTGGACGACGGCGCGGGCGAAGTGCAGGAAGTCGGCGCCGGCCAGGGCGGCCAGACCGGCGGTGGCGAGTCTGGTGGCGCGCGGGGCGAAGACCGACCCGGCCGTGCTCGCGGTGGCGACCCACAGGCCGGTGCAGAACGGGCAGGTGACCAGCTCGCCGATGGCTTTGCGGGCTCCGGCGCCGCGCACGTCCTCCTCCAGCTCGGCCGGGCCGGAGGTGCCCTCGAAGCTGGTGAACGGCGCGCGCAGTGGGCTGGTGACCGGGTCCTTGGTGATCAGGCGGGAGAGCTGGTGGGTGGCCAGCGCGGTCAGGGTGACATCCCAAGGGGTGGGGTCGGGCAGCTCGCGGCGACGGGCCCGGGCGGTCGCGGCGGTGGCGAGCACCGTGGCGGCGTACAGGGCCATGAGGCCGGTGTAGCCGGCGAGCGGGCGGTCGCTGCCGCCGGCGTAGGCGCGGGCTTCGCGATGGAGCCGCTCGTGCAGGGACCGCATGGTCTACCTCCTCCTGGCGCGGTGGCGCCGCAGGGCGACGGCGGCGGCCGCCGCCAGACCGGTCATCGTGCCCGCGACACCTGCGGTCAGCAGGTCGGCCGCCGCGGGGCGGGGCTGCGGGCGCGGAGCCGTCCTCTCGGGGTGGTCGCCCGGCGGTGGTCCGTCCAGCCCCAGGGCGAGGGCCTCGGCCAGGTGCAGGGCCTGCCGCCCGGTCGAGGCCTGCTCGATCTGGGTGCGGCAGCTGAAGCCGTCGGCCAGGACGAACGCGCTGGGGGCGGTGCCGCGCACGGCCGGGAGGACCCCCTGCTCGGCGATGGCCTGGGACAGGTCGTAGTGGCCTTGCTCGAAGCCGAAGTTGCCGGCCAGGCCGCAGCAGCCCTCGTCGAGGACGTTCGCGTCCAGGCCCGCACGCCGCATCAGTTCACGGTCCGGGTCGGTACCGAGGACGGCGTGCTGGTGACAGTGCGTCTGCACGGTCGCCGCCCGGCCGATCCGGGGCGGTCGCCAGCCGTCGGGGGTGTGGTTGACGAGGTGTTCGGCGAAGGTGCGCGTCTGCGCGGCCAGACGGGCGATGTCCTGGTCTCCGGCGAGCAGGTCGGGGGCGTCCGAGCGGAAGACCGCGGTGCAGGAGGGTTCCAGGGCGATGATCGGGGTGCCGGCCTCCAGCCACGGCCGCAGGGCCGCGGTGGTGCGCTTGAGGACGCGGCGGGCGGTGGCGAGCTGCCCGGTGGAGATCCAGGTCAGGCCGCAGCACACCGGCCCGTCGGGAACGGCGACGTCGAATCCGGCGTCCTCAAGGACACGGACGGCGGAGTCGCCGATGTGCGGGTGGAAGTGGTTGGTGAAGGTGTCCGGCCAGAGCAGCACGGTGCGGCGATCGCGCGGATCGGGCTCCGCCCTGCCCTGCCGGCGCCAGGCTTCCTGGAACGATTCGGCCGCGAAGAGGGGTGCGGCGCGGCGCGGGTCGATGCCGGCCACCCGCTTTCCCAGCCACGCGAGCCCGGGGGCGTGCAGGGCTGCGTTGGCCGGGCCCGGCGCCGTGCGGGCCAGGCGGGCCCACAGCGGAAGCCAGCCCATCGCGTAGTGGGCGGGCGGGCGCACGCGGCCCTCGTAGTGGTGGGCGAGGAACTCGGCCTTGTAGGTGGCCATGTCGACCCCGACCGGACAGTCGGACTTGCAGCCCTTGCAGGCCAGGCACAGGTCGAGTGCGTCGCGGACCTCGGTGGAGCGCCAGCCGCCGGTGACCGGGGAGTCGTCGTGGCCGCCGAGCATCTCGAACAGCAGCCGTGCCCGGCCGCGGGTGGAGTGCTCCTCCTCACCCGTAGCCCGGTAGGAGGGGCACATCACCCCACCCTGGTGGGTACGGCAGTTGCCGACGCCCACGCAGCGCAGCACCGCCCGGGTGAAGTCGTGGCCGTCGTCGGGATACGCGAAGTGCGTCCGCTTCGGCTCGGGTCGCCAACCGGCGCCCAGGCGCATGTTCTCGTCCACGCGGCGGGGGTGGACGACCTTGCCGGGGTTCATCCGGTTGCCCGGGTCGAACAGCGCCTTGACCTCGCCCATCGCGTCGACGAGGGGCTGCCCGAACATGCGGGGCAGCAGCTCGCCGCGGGCCTGTCCGTCACCGTGCTCACCCGAGAGCGAGCCGCCGTAGGAGGCGACCAGGTCGGCCGCGTCGAACAGGAACGCCCGGAACGCCTCGACGCCCTTGCCCTCGCGCAGCTCGAACGGGATCCGGGTGTGGACGCAGCCCTGCCCGAAGTGCCCGTACAGGGAGGCCTGCTGGTAGCCGTACCGGTCGAACAGCCGCTCCAGGTCGCGCAGGTAGTCGCCCAGCCGCTCCGGGGCCACCGCGGAGTCCTCCCAGCCCTCCCACGTCTCGGACCCGTCCGGCGGGCGGGCGGTCACGCCCAGGCCCGCCTCCCGGGCCCTGAGCATCTCCTGCTCCCGCGCGGGATCGTCGGACAGCGCCACCGACGGGTCGTCCTCGTGACGGCCGATCGTCCGCAGCAGCTCGTACGCCTGCGCGTCCGCCTCCTGCTTCGTGTCGCCGGTGAACTGCAGCAGCAGCCAGCTGTCGCCCTCGGGCAGGCTCGCCAGCGAGTCCAGGTAGGCGTGCTCCTCGCGCATCAGCTGCGCCATGCGCCCGTCGATGGCCTCCAGCTGGGTGGGGCGGCTGTGCTGCAGCAGTTCGGGGACGGCGTCGGCGGCCTCGTAGATGTCGTCGAAGCCCAGGACCAGCAGCGCCTCCGCCACCGGCACCTCGACCAGGTGCAGTTCCGCGTGCAGGAGCGTCACCAGGGTTCCCTCGCTGCCCACCAGGGCGCGGGCCACGTCGAAGCCGTTCTCCGGCAGCAGGGCGTCCAGGTTGTAGCCCGAGACGCGGCGCGGGATCTTCGGGTAGCCGCGCCGGATCTCGGCCAGGTGGCGCCGGGTGATGTCCCGCAGCCCCTGGTGGAGCCGGGCGCGCGGTCCGCCTTCGGCCGCGATCCGCGCGTACTCGTCCTCGCCGGTGGGGCCCGCCCAGAACCGGGTGCCTTCGTAGGTGAGGATCTCCAGGCGGCGGACGTTGTCGGCGGTCTTGCCGTAGGCCTGGGCGGACGCCCCGCAGCTGTTGTTGCCGATCATGCCGCCCAGCGCGCAGTGGCTGTGCGTGGACGGCTTCGGGCCGAACATGAGCCCGTGCGGAGCGAGTTGGCGGTTGAGCTCGTCCAGGACGATGCCCGGCTCGACCACGCAGGTCCGCGCCGTGGGATCGACCGACACCAGGCGGTTGCAGTACTTGGTCCAGTCGATGACCACCGCCTCGTTGGTGCACTGCCCCCCGAGACTGGTACCGCCTCCGCGCGACAGCACCGGGGCGGCGAACCGGGAGCAGACGCCCACCGCGGCAGCGCCGGCCGCGACCGTGCGCGGCACGACCACACCGAGCGGGACCTGGCGGTAGTTCGAGCCGTCGGTGGCGTAGGCGCCCCGGCTGCCCGCGTCGAAGCGGACCTCGCCGTCCACCTCTGCCCGCAGGGCTCGCCCGAGCGCGGCCGGATCCACCTCCTGGTTGCCGGACATCGGTCAGCTCCGTCCGCTGCCGGGCAGGAACTCCTGGATCTTCGCCTTCACGCCCTGCTGAACCATGGAGGCCCGGTCGCTGTCGCCGTGCAGAACGGCGGAGGCGGCGGCCTTGATCTGATCCCAGGTGGCGTGCGGCGGGATCGGCGGAACCGCCGGGTCGGTGCGGAAGTCGATGACGAACGGCCGGTCCGCGGCCAGCGCCTGGCGCCACGCCGGCTCCACGTCCTGCGGCTTCTCCACCCGCACCCCGTCCAGGCCGAACGTCCGGGCGATGTCGGCGTAGCGCACGTCCGGAAGGCTCTGCGAGGGTTCGAACTGCGGCGCTCCCTGCATCGCCCGCATCTCCCAGGTGACCTGGTTCAGGTCGTGGTTGTTCAGCACCGCGACGACCATGCGCGGGTCGACCCACTCCCGGTAGTACTTCGCTGCGGTGATCAGCTCCGCCAGGCCGTTCATCTGCATGGCGCCGTCGCCGACGATCGCGATCGCCGGCCGGTCCGGGTGGGCGAACTTAGCGCCGATCACGTACGGCACGCCCGGCCCCATCGTCGCCAGCGTCCCCGACAGCGAGCCGCGCATGTCACCGCGCATCCGCAGGTGGCGGGCGTACCAGTTCGCCGCGGACCCGGAGTCCGCGGCCAGGATCACGTTGTCGGGCAGCAGCGCATCGAGGGTGTGGACGACGTGCTCCGGGTTGATCGGGTCGGCGGACACATCGGCACGGCGCTGCATGACCTCCCACCAGCGCGCCGCGTTGTCCTCCACCGTCTTGCGCCACGTGCCGTCCGTCTTGCGCTCCAGCAGCGGAATCAGCCGGCGCAGCGTTTCGGCGGCATCGCCGACGAGGTTGACCTCGAAGGGATAGCGCAGCCCGATCATGGACGGGTCAAGGTCGATCTGCACCGCGCGCGCCTGGCCGAACTCGGGCAGGAACTGGGTGTAGGGGAAGCTGGAGCCGACCACGAGGAGGGTGTCGCAGTCGCGCATCATCTCGTACGAGGGGCGGGTGCCGAGCAGCCCGATCGAGCCGGTCACGTACGGCAGGGTGTCGGGCAGCGCGTCCTTGCCGAGCAGGGCTTTCGCCACCCCGGCGCCGAGCAGGTCGGCGACCTGCTCGACCTCGCGGCGGGCACGCCGGGCGCCCTGCCCGATCAGCATCGCGACCTTCTCCCCCGAGTTGAGGACCTCCGCCGCGGTCGCGAGTTCCTCCTGCGCGGGGACGGGCGCGTAGTGGGGGACGCCGAGGCTGGAGGGGACCTGCTTGAACGCGTGCGCCGGCGCCTCGTAGTCGAGCTCCTGCACGTCCGCCGGGATGATCACCGCGGTGACCGTGCGCCGGGTCGCCGCGATGCGCATGGCGCGGTCCAGCACGTTGGGCAACTGGGCCGACACGGTGACCATCTCGCAGAACTCCGAGGCCACGTCCTTGTACAGGCCGAGCAGGTCGACCTCCTGCTGGTACGAGCCGCCCATCGCGCTGCGGTCCGTCTGCCCGACGATCGCGACGACCGGGACGTGGTCGAGCTTGGCGTCGTAGAGGCCGTTGAGCAGGTGGATCGCGCCCGGCCCGGACGTGGCCGCGCACACCCCGGTGCGACCGGAGAACTTCGCGTACCCGACGGCCTGGAAAGCGGCCATCTCCTCGTGCCTGGCCTGGATGAACCGCGGCCGGTCCTCGGCGCGGCCCCAGGCCGCGAGCAGCCCGTTGATGCCGTCCCCGGGGTAGGCGAAGACGTACTCCACGTCCCAGTCGCGCAGGCGCTTCAGCACGTAGTCGGAAACCTTCATCACGAACTCCTCCACGGCGCGGGCGTGGCTCCTGGTGAGCCGGACGGCCCCGGAGAGCGGCTAACCGCTCGCGAGGAGATGAAACGCCGCGGGTGCTACCCCCCGGTGTTCCGGGCGAGCCACCTGCCGGAGCTCAGGCCCGGGAAGGCATGCGGGGCTCACCGCAATCGCTGCCCCACGGGCCCCGGCGGCGACCGTACCGAGGGGGACGGCGGGGGCGGACGGTCGTTCGGTGGTTTCGGCGGTTCGCGCCGCAGCGTGACCACCGCAGTGCTGGTGCCCGCAGTCCCGGTTCCCGCAGTAGCGGTGCAAGGCCGCGGCCACGGCCCGTCCGGCGCTGCGCGCGCACCCGGATCGGCCCAACACACACCCAGGACGGGGGTTTAACCTCCCGGCGCCCGGCAAGCCGCCCGTCATGGACGTTTCAGCTCTGCACGACCGCCCGTGGTCCCGTCGGCTGCGCCGCACGCTGGACGCACCAGCGCACTGGGAGGCCCTCGACCTCCCGTCCGGGAAACTCGCCGACGCGGTGGAAGCCCTCCCCCTCGGGCCGTACCGCGACGCCCTGCGCGGCGTCTGGCTCGGCCACCCGCTCCACCCCGGCCTGGTCCAACTGCCCATCGGCTGCTGGACCTCGGCGGGCCTGCTGGACTTCACCCCGGGCGCACGGCGGTCGGCCGACGCCCTCGTCGCGACCGGGCTCCTGGCGGCCGCACCGACCGCGCTGTCCGGCTGGGTGGACTGGGCGCGGCTCGACGCGCCGCGCCGCCGCACCGGCCTGGTCCACGCGCTCGCCAACACCACCGGCGTGCTGCTGTACGCCGGCTCGCTCCTGGCCCGCTGCCGGGGCCGACGCGCCCGCGGCCGGCTGCTCGGCCTGGCCGGGCTCGCCGCCGTCTCGTGCGGCGGCGTCCTCGGCGGCCACCTCGCCTACGCACAGGCCGCCGGCCCCAACCGGGCCGCCGCCGCACGCCGACTCGCGCCCGCCGACTGGATCGGACTCGGCCCGGTCGACGACTTCCCACCGGGCGAACCCGTCCGCAGAACGGCCGGCGACCTGCCCGTGGTCGTCGTCCGCGAGGGCGAGCGCTGCCACGTGCTCGCGGAGCGCTGCACCCACCTCTCCGGCCCGCTCGCCGACGGCACCGTGGCCGACGGCTGCCTGCGCTGCCCGTGGCACGGCAGCGAGTTCCGCCTGCGTGACGGCGAGGTCACGAGCGGCCCGGCCACCTCGCCACTGCCGGTGTTCGAGACCCGGGTGCTCTCCGGGCACCTGGAGGCACGACTGCCCGGCGCCGGCTGACCGGCCGTCCGCGCCCACGTGGCGTACGGACCGGCCCACCGGGCAGACGCACCCGCGCGGACCCGATCCGTGGCGGGTCCGCGGGCCCCCACGCGGAGGAGGACGGCATGAACCCGGTCGAACGCGCCCTGCGCTCCCTGGACGGCTGCCAGCAGCGCCACCGGCCCACCGCCGTGGTCCTCGGCGTGATCAAGAAGTACGGCGACGACCGCGGCGGACTGCTCGCCGCGCTCATCACCTACTACGGCTTCCTCGCCCTGATCCCGCTGCTCCTCCTGCTCAGCACCGTCCTCGGATTCGTCCTGCACGGCAACCCCGGCGCACAGCGGTCCGTCCTCGACTCCGCCCTCGCCGACTTCCCGATCATCGGCGACCAGCTCCGCCAGAACGTCCACTCCCTCCAGGGCAGCGGGTTCGCCCTGGTCGTCGGCATGCTGTTCATGCTCTACGGCGCACTCGGCATCGCGCAGGTGCTCCAGCACGCCATGTCCGAGATCTGGAACGTCCCCGGTGTGCGCCGGCCGGGCTACTGGCCGCGCCTGGTCCGCAGCCTCCTGCTGCTGGTCGTGCTCGGCTCCGGCCTGGTGCTCGGCACCGGGGCCGCCGCAGTCGTCGCCTCCTCCCTCGGCGGGCCCGCCGCCCGCATCGGCGGACTGATCGTCTCCGCACTCCTGAACGCCGCCCTGTGCCTGGCCTGCTTCCGCGTGCTCACCCCCAGCGAGATCCCCACCCGCGCACTCCGGCCGGGCTGCGCGATCGCCGGCCCGCTGTTCACCGTCCTCCAGGCCTTCGGCTCCCTGCTCGTCGTGCACGAGCTGCGCCACGCCGGCCAGGTCTACGGCTTCTTCGCCACCGTGATCGGACTGCTCTTCTGGCTCTACCTGACCGCGCAGATCACCGTCTACGCCGCCGAGACCAACGTCGTCCTCGCCCGCCGCCTGTGGCCGCGCAGCCTGCTCCAGCCGCCGCTCACCGACGCCGACGAACAGGTGCTGAGCGCGATCGCCCACCAGGAGGAACGCCGCCCCGAACAGCAGGTCGACGTCGCCTTCGACGACGACGACCCACCGCCGGACGCCAACGCCGACGGGACCGCGGGTCGGCACCCAGGGGGATGACGAGCCGCCTGGCGGATGCGAAGATCCGGGGACCCCCACGCCGTCGGAACCCTGCCGACGGGGCTGTTCGTGGAGGAGACGGACGGCGGCACCGTCCTCCACCACAACGGCGGCTTCTGGGGCTGGGGTGCGCTGATGTACAGCTCGCCCGACGGCAGCAGGACCCTGACCGCCTCCCTCACCACCGGGGACGCCGAACTCGACTTCGCCGCCACGGCCGAGGCGTTCCGGAAGGCGCAGCAGCGGCTCGTCGAGGAGGTGTTCGGCAGTGGGCGGGGCGAGGCGGCCGACCCGGCGGCCGAGTCGGCTCGGTAGCCGGAATCGAGCCGGCGTGGACCCGCACGGGCCACGCCGGCTCGCCCACCCTGGGCCGACACCCGCCGGCACTCTCCGGGTCGGCGGGTGCGAGGTTCACCGACAGGTCGGGGTCGGGGCGCCGAGTCCTCCACCGGAGCAGGCGCTGCTCCTCGCGGTCGCCGGTCAGGGGCGGTCCTCGTGGTGGCCGCACAGCCAGGCCAGCGCCTGGTAGGCGCCCAGCGCGTACGCCGCGTCCGTCCGTTCTTCCAGGGCGTCGCGCAGGCGGACCGCGGCGGCCTGGCATTCGGCCAGCAGCTGCGCCCGGCACGGCCCGGTGGTCCCGAGCGCGGCAGCCGCGGTGACCGGCGCCGCGATCTGGGCTCCGGCGGCCCACCGGTAGGCCCCCAGGACGCCGTGGTCGAAGCCGCTCCACGGCACGGGGCGCCGGTTGGCGCTCTCGATCGCGTCGAACACCTCGTCCAGTGGGCGCACCCCCACGGTCGGGATCGTCGTCTCGTCACTGGTCATGACCGCAACCTACGACGACCCACCGCCGCTCGCCGCCGGGCGGGACAGGCGACCGGCGAACCGGCAAGCGCCCCTTCGCCGGAGGCGGGGCAATCGGGTGAACGGCCCCGATGGGCGGTGTCCCGAAGGCCGCACCCAACCGCGGCACGACCGCGCCGGACATCAGCGGCTTCTGCCGGTCCAGGTCAGGTTCGGAACGCCGCGCGCGGCGCCGGCAGCAGGGCGGTACCGGCACCTTCGCGCCGCGGCAGCACCGCCGGAGCACAACCGCCTGCTCCCGCCGGCGGATCGCTCACTCGGCCGCTGCGGGCAGTGCGATCCGGTGTACCTGCCTGGCCTCCAGCTCGACGACGACGGCCAGCACCGGGTGCAGCCAGCGCACCATCGACCGCGCGCCCGGATGCGGCTGTCGCAGCCGCTCGGCGACCGGCGCCCCGAGCTCCGCCCGCTCCCGCCGGGAAAGCTCCCCGGTCACCAGCCGCCGACCGTCGGTGAGCAGCACCAGCAGCCGCTTCCACTCGTCCGGTTCGCCGACGACCCCGATCACCCAGCCCCTCACCACGACCCGCCCGGACGGCACTTCAGCGCGGACGGCACGAGCATCAGCAGACTCCCTCCGTACACGAGACGCAATCATCCGAGCATGCCACCACCGATCGGCGGAGGCGATCCACGAAGCGACCCTGGCCTGTCATTTCCCACAGGCCCGCGATGAACGGCCGACGGCCGGAAGACCTGTCCGCAGCGAGCGCACGTCCACGCCCGACAGGCCGGTGGTCCGTGACGGCCGTGTGCTCTCGCGCGCACAGCACCGCCCCGGCCTGCCGAGCTCCGCTTACGTGGCGGCGACGGGCAACGCACCCCGAAAGCAAGGGAGTTGTGCAGATGTCCGACCCGCCGACTGACGGGCGGGCGCTGGGGTAGGCGCCGTTGGCATGCCCCGGCCCACCAGAGGCCGGCGCACACCGCCGTCGCAGGAGAAGATCCGATGCAGAAGTCCGCTGTCCGCCCGATGCCCGTCACGTTCCCCGACAGCCCGCTGCCCGACGTCACGGTCCACGTGGAGCTCCGCTTCGACACGGCCCTTCCGTACGCGGCATGCCTGGTGTTCCCGCTGGCCCCGTGCGACTGCACCGGCTCCGACGCCAAGGTGTGCTGGTACTTCAGCCGCGACCTGCTGAACGAGGGACGCCACGCCCCCACCGGCGACGGAGACGTCAAGGTCGGGCCGGGATCCGCCGGCGAGATCCTCATCACCCTGCGAGGCCCCGACGGCCAGGCGGTGCTCAGCGCCCCGGAAGACGCCGTGAACGCCTTCCTCGCCGACTCGTTCACCCTGGTGCCCGCGGGATCGGAGGGCGACCACCTCGATATCGACGCCGCCCTCGCCCGGCTGCGCACCACCGGCTGATCGCGCAAGGGACGCCGGACCGGTGGCCCCGCCCCGAACGGCCCACCCCCGGATGTGGGCCCGCAGGGGATGTTCGAGGCTCGGTGCATGGGATCGATCATCGTGCTCTTCGAGCTGGAGCCCGACAGGGCCATCGGTGCGGAGGGCGTCGAACCCGCCGTGATCGCGGTGCACGCCGCCGGGGCCGATCCCGACGTTCCCGAGGACCCGCAGCCGTACACGCTGTGCGGGCTGGACACCGGCCCGATGGAGCACACGCACTACCGGCCGACCCGGCCCGGGGAGTCCTGGTACCCACCCGTGCTCGCCGACCAGCGGTGCCAGGAGTGCGAGCGGGCCCTGCACACGCTGTGACCGCGGCGCCGCGACGGTGCCGGAGGGGGCAACCGGTCAGCAGCCGACCACCGGAGGAGCAGCCCGAAGGACGGGCCGCCCCTTCACGGAGGTTGGGACCGACCTGACGGCCGGTCCCGGAGACCAGCGACCGCCGACCTCGGCAGCGTCCGCCCGGCACCGACCGACGCCCCGTCGCACGGACCCGGTGTCAGGCCGCGATGCCCGCTCGCCGGATGGCCGACCCGCAAAGCCGCACCGCCCTGGACCGTCTCCCGGCTCCGGCCCGCCAGCCGCGCCGGCAGGCCCGGCCGACGGCGGGCCGATCCTCTGGAACCAGCCCGTCCAGGCACTCGCGGCCGAGGTCGTCCAGGTCGTCCAGGCCGGAACGGGGACGCGGCCGGGTCAGGGGTCCTGGCGTGCGCGTTCGGTGATGTTGCGGGCCATTCCTCCGAACACCGCCGTGTGGAACGGCGCGACGGACCACCAGTATGCGTGGCCGGCCAGGCCGTGCGGCTGGAAGAGCGCCCGTTGCCGGTAGCGCGCGCCACGGTCACCGTCCGGTTCGACGGACAGCTCGAGCCAGGCCAGACCGGGCAGGCGCATCTCGGCGCGCAGGCGCAGCAGCCGGCCCGGCCGGATCTCCTCGACGCGCCAGAAGTCGAGGGAGTCGCCGACCCGCAGCCGGGCGGGGTCCCGTCGCCCCCGACGCAGGCCGACACCGCCGACCAGGCGGTCGAGCCAGCCGCGCAGGGCCCAGGCGAGCGGAAAGGAGTACCAGCCGTTGTCGCCGCCGATACCTTCGATCACTCGCCACACGGCGGCCGGTGAAGCGGTCACGGTGCGTTCCTGGATGTCCTGGTAGAGGCTGCCGCCGGCCCAGTCGGGGTCGGAGGGCAGCGGGTCGCTCGGGGCTCCGGGCACGGAGGCGGAGGACCAGCGGGTGGCGACGTCGGCGTCCCTGATGCGGCGCAGGGCGAGTGTGACGGCCTGGTCGAAGCCGGTGAGGCCCTCCGGCGGGTCGGGCACCCACCGGGCGATGTCGTGCTCGCCGCACACGACCTCGTGGCGCAGGGACTCGACCAGGGGACGGGCGATGGAGTTGGGCACCGGGGTCACCAGGCCGACCCAGTGACTCGAGAGACGGGGAGTGAGGACGGGCACGGGGACGATGAGGCGACGGCGTAGTCCGGCCGCGCGGGCATAGCGCTGCATCATCTGCTCGTAGGTGAGGACGTCGGGGCCGCCGATGTCGAAGGTGCGGTTCACCTCGGGCGGCAGACCGGCGGCGGCGGCGAGGTAGCGCAGGACGTCGCGGACGGCGATCGGCTGGATGCGGGTCGAGACCCAGCGGGGGGTGACCATCGCGGGCAGGCGATCGGTGAGGTAGCGGAGCATTTCGAAGGAGGCGCTGCCCGAGCCGATGATCACGGCGGCGCGCAGCTCCGCGGTCGGAACACCGCTGGAGCGCAGGATACGGCCGACCTCGGCGCGGGACCGCAGGTGGGGTGAGAGGTCCGCTACAGGTACCGCGGCGGGGACGAGACCGCCGAGGTAGATCATCCGGGTGACGCCGGCGGCTGCCGCTGCGGCCCCGAATGCGCGCGCAGCGTTCCGGTCGGTGGTTTCGAAGGCGGGTCCGGTGCCGAGGGAGTGGACGAGGTAGTAGGCGACGTCGATGCCGTCGAAGGCCTTCGTCAGGGTTTCGGGCCGGCTCACGTCGCCGGCTGCGATGTCGACGTCGGCTCGCCATGGCTGATCCCGCAGCCGGTCGGGGTTGCGCACCAGGCAACGCACGGAGTACCCGCGGGCGAGGAGTTCGGGCACCAGACGGCCGCCGATGTAGCCGCTCGCGCCGGTCACCAGGCAGCGCTTCGAGTCGGGTCGCAACGTTCTCATCTCGGCTCCTCGTCGCAAAACCACCGTGTCCTGCCGATGGCCGGATCGACGGGACCAGGATCGCGCACGCTGTCCGGAGCCCGCGACCGGGCGGATCGGCGGGCGGGCTGGACGGGGTTCGCTCGGGCCGCCTGTCCGGCGATCGCGGCCGGTTCCGGCGCTCGCGCCGTCCGGCAGCACCGGCAGGCCGACCACGCGCGTCCAGGCGGCTGCTTCCAGCGGCGGGCGGACCGGCTCACCGGCCTGCTCACGGCGCCCGACGCACGCACGGCCACCGGAACCTCGGCGGGCGGAAGCGCCGTGGGGACGGTGGTGTCCCGTCCGACCTCCGCCGGCCGGAACACCACCCGTGAGCATGACCGGGCCAGAGACAAAGCGGTGGACTCCGGTGGTGCGTCAGTCCGTGACGGCCTGCTCCAGGAGGTCGACGGCGTCCGCGAGGGTGGAGGGGCGAGCGACGCCGGCCGGAGGCTGGCCGCGGGCCCAGCCGGGGCCCGCGGCCACCACCACGGCCCTGCTGCGGGAGCCGCGCGGACCCCACGTGCTGTCGCCGACCGTGCGCACCAGCGCGCGGTCCGCGGTGTGCTGGTCCTGCGACCAGATCATCACGACCCCTGGGCCGATCCGGTGGACGGCGTGCAGCAAGGCCCTGGACGGGACGGCCGCACCCAGCATGCGGAAGGGCACCGCACGCTCCGCCAGTGCCGCAGCCGTGGCTTCGAGCGGGAGGGTGTGCAGTTCGAGGGGCGTGGCCGTCAGGAGGACCGGGCTCACGTGTCGGGCGGTGAACGCGCCGACGGCCACCGCCCGGAGAGCACTGGAGACGTGCCAGGACAGCAGGTGCTCGACCTCGACGTACTGCTCGCCGTCCGCTGCCCACTTGCGGCCCGCAGCGCGCAGCGCGGGCATCATGACCTCGGTCCATGCGTCGATCACTCCGAACGCGTCCACCGTTTCCCGCAGGATCCGGGCGACCTCCGGAGCGTCCAGCCGTACCGCCGCCCGGGCCAGACCCCGGCATTCGGGACGCACCGTACCGACCCGCAGGGCGCGGCTTCCGCCTGGACCGCACGTGGGCCGCTCGCCTCCGCGTGAGATCGTTCGCGGCTCGGGGCCGGCAGGTCGCGGGGCGTCCTCCCGAACGAAGACCTCGCGCTCGGCCAGGGCGGCGCGAGCGGCCTCGCCCGGAGGCACCCCGCGTGCCGTGAGCCGGCACATCGTCTCCAGGACGGCGATGTCCTGGTGGCTCCAGCGGCGATGGTGGCCGGCCTTTCGGCTGACAGGGCCGATGCCGTAACGGCGTTCCCAGGAGCGGATCGTGGTGGGTGACACTCCCAGGCGCCGGGCCACACCGCCGGTCGGAAGCCCCACGGTGTCCACCGGGTCGGGCTCTGAACCCGGATCTGCGGATCGTGAGCCGGTCAGCCGGTGGGCCGATGAGGTCACCATCCTGCGATCCTTCCGACGGCGAACCCCGCGCAGGACACCACCATGGCGGCGATGACCAGGAGCGGGATCCAGCCCGGCCAGGCCGTGTGCAACTCGACCGACTCTGGAGTGGAGATACCCGCGCACGTGGACGCCTCGCACTCGGGCGTCTCGGCCGGGGGACTCGCAGGAACGGGATGCTCGTGAGTGCGGAGCTGCTGGTCGGCGGTCATGACGTTCTCCCGCGGTCGGCGGTGTGCTGGGGGCTCCCACCGGATGGAAGCCCTGACACCGGAGCGTCTCCAGCGGGGCCCGCGAGCTTCCGAATCCCTCCGGGCCCCACGACGTTCGGTGGATCCGTGCATCAACGTCTTCATGCTGCATCGGCCGGCTGTCCGCACCCAATCGCAGCGTTTCCGCACCGATGTGCGGGAGCCCACGTGCAGGTCCACTGCGCAGCGTCCGCGGCGCCACTCCGTACACCGGTGCAGCGAGCACGCGGTGCAGGGCCTCGAACGCACGATCATCGCCGTGCAGCGTTTCCCGAGGGGCGGAGGAGTAAACGATGCGGCACCGCTGCGACTCCTCCCGTCGGCTGCGCTGGCCGATTCTGCGGAGGAGGCCGCGGAGTGCGCGCCCACCGGATCCTCACGAGATGGAGCGGACCATGAAACTGCACGATGAACTGCCGGTCGACCACCGGCTGTCGCAGGTCTACCGTGTCGGGGCCGGGCTGTGCGGCGCGGCCCTCCTCGTGTTCGGCTGTCTCGGCTTCGCGGACGGGCTGTCCTTCTTCAGCACCTCCGGGGAGACGGTCGCCGGTCTGTCCAGCAACGGTCTGCTCAGCCTCGTGTCGGTGGTCACGGCCGTCGTGCTCGTCGGCGGTGCGGTGATCGGCGGAAACACCGCTTCCACGATCAACATCGCGGTGGGCGCGCTGTTCGTCCTCAGCGGCTTCGTCAACCTGGCCCTGATGGACTCGTCAGCCAACATCCTGGCCTTCCGCATCCAGAACGTGCTCTTCAGCTTCGTCATGGGACTGGTGATCGCGACGTTCGGCATGTACGGGCGGGTGAGCGGAAAGCTGCCGCTCGACAACCCCTACTGGCGCCACCGCCACCCGCGGCCGGCCGACGAGGACGGCAATGCCGTCCTGTCCGGCGGGACGGCCCTTCCCGGGCGTCCGGCGTGAGCGGACCGCGCCCGCACTGGCTCTTCGGCGACCAGCTCGGGCCGCACTTCCTCGCCCCCGCCGAGGACGGGCCCGACCCGGACGCGCCGCTCGTCATGATCGAGGCCCGCTCGGTGCTGCGCCGGAGGCGGTTCCACCGGGCGAAGGCCCACCTGGTCCTGTCGGCGATGCGCCACGCCGCGGACGCCCTGGGCGACCGGGTGCGCTACGTGCAGGCCGACACCTACCGGGAGGGCCTGGCCCGGGCGGTCGGCCGCCGCCGGGTCACCGTGTGCCACCCGACCTCGCGCGCGGCCCTCGGCCTGGTCGACGGCCTCGCCCAGGTGACGGTGCTGCCGCCGCGCGGCTTCCTGGTGGGCTTCGCCGACTTCCGCCGCTGGGCCGGCGCCCCCGGTGAACGACGCCTGCTGCTGGAGGACTTCTACCACCGGGTGCGCCGCGCCGAGCACCTGCTGCTGGAACCGGACGGCAGCCCGGCCGGCGGCCGCTGGAACCTCGACCGGGACAACCGCGAACCACCGCCCAAGGGAGCCGCCACCCTGCCGCTGCCGCCCCCGTTCGAGCCCGAGGAGGACGGGATCGACGAGCGAGTCCGGGCCGACCTGGACCGCTGGGAGCGCGACGGCGACGTCGCCTTCGTCGGCCGGGACGGCCCGCGCCGCTTCGCCGCGACCCGCCGGGAGGCCGAGCGGGCGCTCGCCCGCTTCGTCGCCCACCGCCTCGCCGACTTCGGCCGGTACGAGGACGCCATGCTGCACGCCGACCCGTGGATGGCCCACAGTGCGCTTTCCGTCCCGCTCAACCTCGGCCTGCTCGACCCCGGCGAGTGCGTACGCGCCGCCGAGGCCGCGTACCGGGCCGGGCGGGTGCCGCTCAACAGCGCCGAGGGCTTCGTGCGGCAGGTCGCCGGCTGGCGCGAGTACGTCTGGCAGCTCTACTGGCACCTGGGCGAGGAGTACCGCGACGCCAACCGCCTCGGCCACCACGAGCCGCTGCCCGCCTGGTTCCGCGAGCTGGACGCCGACGCCGTCACCGCCCGCTGCCTGTCCGGCGTCCTCGGGGAGGTCCGCGACCACGGCTGGGTGCACCACATCCCCCGCCTGATGGTGCTCGGCAACTGGGCCCTGCAGCACGGCTGGGACCCGCGCGAGATCACCGACTGGTTCCACCGGTGCTTCGTCGACGGCTACGACTGGGTGATGACCGCCAACGTCGTCGGCATGTCCCAGTTCGCCGACGGAGGCCTCGTCACCACCAAGCCCTACGCGGCCGGCGGCGCCTACCTCCACCGCATGGGCGACCACTGCGGCCCGTGCCGCTACCGGCCCACCGAACGCCTCGGCGACCGGGCCTGCCCCTTCACCACCGGCTACTGGGCCTTCGTCCACCGCCACCACGACCTGCTCGCCGCCAACCACCGCACCGCCCAGGCCGCCGCGGGCCTGCGCCGCCTCACCGGCCTGCCCGAACTACTGGCCGCTGAGCGGGGCCGCGGCCAGTCACCCCCGTGAGCGGGCAGCGGGCCGGCCGGAGACCGCGACCGCCCTGTCGTAGCCCCCGGGCGCCGGTCGGCGGGGAAGGCGCCGAGCCGGACCGGGTCGTCGAGATGGGCGGGCCGGAGAGCGTACGGGTCCGCGCCGCACGGGCCGTCCGGGCCACCGCACGATCCGGAGCCCCGCGTCCGGGCGCATCGGTCGCCCGGGTCAGGCGGGGTGCAGGAACACCTCATCGGTGTAGCACCAGGCCCAGTCCTCGCCGGGCTGGAGAGACCGGGCGATGTGGTGCCCGCCGGCGGTACGTGCGTGATGGTGGGCGTGCTGCCCGGGCGAGCTGTCGCAGCAACCGACGTGCCCACAGCTGAGACAGACCCGCAGGTGCACCCAGGTTCGGCCGGTCCGCAGGCATTCCTCGCAGCCCGGGGCCGGGTTCGCGGGAACCTCCGGGAGCCCGTCCAGGTGGCCGCAGGTCCGCTGGACGACCAGGCCCGGATCGATTGCGACACGCCATGCACGCTGGTCGTTCACGCCAGCCAGGTTACCGGGTCGCCCATGGGGCGGCGCGACGACGGATCCGGGCCGGGCGACGGTCGCCCGGGCGCGGGCCGGAGGCCACCCACCACCGTGAACGGGCCTCACCGTCCCGTCCCGGCCAGGTCGGCCAGCACCT
This sequence comes from Kitasatospora sp. NPDC048722, assembly GCF_040650235.1. NCBI lineage: Bacteria > Bacillati > Actinomycetota > Actinomycetes > Kitasatosporales > Streptomycetaceae > Kitasatospora > Kitasatospora sp. NPDC048722. Next base: position 14,304 of record NZ_JBEZGX010000061.1, on the reverse strand, counting down.
CCCGGGCGGCCCGGGCGCCCGAGGCGAGCGCCCCCTGCACCGAGCCCGTGGCCCGGTGGTCCCCGCACACGTGGCGTCCGGAAGTGAACCGGGTCGTGCGGCTCAGCCGAAGCGGTGCCGGCGCGGCCGGCAGTGCCTCGGTGATCCGGTACTCGGCCAGCTGCTCCCAGTCCGAGGTGTCCGCCCCGTAGAGCGTGCCGACGCGCGTACGGGCCGCCCGCTCGTCCGCGTCCGTCCCCAGGACGGAGGTCGACACCAGCGCCCGCCCGTCCGGCGAGCAGCCGGGGACGACCTCCGAGAGCACCACCGTGTTCAGCACCTGTCGGCCCGCGTCCACGACCAGCGTCGGTTCGCGCAACGGGCTGACCGGCGCCGCGTGGTAGAAGGTCGTCACCGCCCGCGCCGCCGGAACCTCCAGGCCCGGCAGCAGCCGGGTGGCCTGCGCCATCCCGGTCGCCACCACGACCGCGCGGGCCCGCAGCACCGAACCGTCCACGAGCGCCACCCCGCCGGCCGTCACCCGTTCCACCCGGGTGCCGCACACCAGTCGGGCCGCCGGCAGCCGGGCCGCCAACTGGCGCGGCACGGCCCCGATGCCGTCCTGCGGCAGGCACAGGCTCCCGCGCAGCATGCTGCGCCACACAAGATGGAACAGCCGACTGGAGGTCTCCAGGCCCTCCTCCAGGAACACCCCGGCCAGGAACGGGCCGAGCACCTCGTCGACGGTGCGCCGCGAGACCCCCGCCCGGCGCAGCGCGCGGGCGGTGTCGGTCTCCGGCAGGCGCTTGAGCAGGGCGGCGGGCAGCACCGCGTCCCCCGCTCCCAGTAGGCCCAGAGCGGCCAGGTCGCGCAGCGACAGCAGCCTGCCGGGCAGCAGGTCGCCGGCCTGGCCCGGGCGCCTGGTCGGATCGACCACCCGACGTGCGCCCCGGGCGTCGGCCAGCAGGAACCCGGGGGTGAACGGGCGCAGTCCCAGCGCACCCAGCTCCAGCCGTTGCCTGACCTGCGGGTAGGCGGTGTTGAACACCTGGAAGCCTCGGTCGAGCCGGAAGCCCCGGACCACGTCAGTGCGCATCCGCCCGCCCACCTCCTCCGCGGCCTCCACGACCAGGACGTCCCGTCCGGCCGCCGTCAGGTCCAGCGCGCAGGCCAGCCCAGCCAGGCCCGCGCCGACCACCACGACCTCCGCTGCTTCTCCCCGTGACATCTCAGTTGTCGCCTTCCCGGTCTGTACCGGTCCGGCCCCGGCGCGGGCGCCCCGTGCGGCACGTGGTCCGGTAGGCCTCCGCCAGGGATGCGGCCATGGCGTCGATGCCGAACCGCTCGCGGACCGTCGCCGACCCGGCTGCCGCCATCGCCGCGAGCTCGGGTGGAGGGGTGAGGACGAACGAGCGCAGGCCCTCGGCGAGCACGTCTGCCGATTCGGTGGCCAGAAGTCGTCCGTTGACGCCGTCGCGCAGGTAGTGGGAGGCGCCGCCGCGCTGCGGGGCGGCCACCGGGAGGCCGGCTTCCATGGCCTCGAGTACGGCGAGTCCGAACTCCTCCTTCGCGCTGGGGCACACGTAGAGCGCGGATCCCGGTCCGCCCCGCGCCAACGCCCTCTCCAACAGCCGGACGTGCCGGTTGGACAGAGCGGGCCACAGGGCCGACCGCCTTCGCGCGAGCGGGTCCGTGGCAAGGAGTGCGGTGACCCTGGTGCGGACCGCCACCTCGATGCTGGTCGGGTCCGTGGGTGAACCTCCAACCAGCAGCAGGGTCGTGCGGTGGTGCAGACCGGCCAGCAGCCAGGCTCGCACGAGCTGTTCCTGCTGTTTGACGGGGTGAAGCCGTCCCACGCACAGCAGCAACGGGAGTCCACGATCGGTGGTCTCCAGGCCGTCGACGTTGCCACCGCCGCCGAACAGGCGTGCCAGCATCCCGTTCGCGGTCGCTCCGTCATCAGGAGCGGGCCGGAACGGCGCGATGCCCTCGGGCTGGAGATGGACCGAGCGTTTCTCCAACTGCGGGAAGTGTTCGAGGAGTTCTTCCGTTCCGTGCCGCCCCGGCATGGCCACCAGCAGGTCGGCGCGGGAGACGAGGCGGTCGGCGACGAAGATCCGGTGCATGTCCAGGCGCAGCGCGCGGCTCTCGTCGCCGGTCTGCTCCGTGGGCAGGCCGGCGTGCCGTTCGTCCATCGTCCGGTGCGGATCGGGGGTGACCGTGAACGCGAGCTTCGCGCCGTAGCGGCGGGTGGCCTGGGCGACGGCGAGTGAAGCGTCGTCGGCGAACCTGACATGCGTGATGTCCGGCCGGGCGCCGGGGAGTTCGAAGACGCGGGCCGTCCACCATGCCAGGGCGGGCTGATGTGTGGCCGCATTCTGCGGGTCGAGTGGTTCTGGTGAGTCGACGGGCAGGCGCACCAGCAGGTGTGCCGCACCCGATCGGCCTACCAGTTCTGCGCGTTGCGTGTCTGCGGGCCGGGCGGCGGTCAGGGTCAGCACCCGTGCGGCGCGCGCGTGGGTCGTCAGGGCTCCGCCCAGTGCGGTCAGGAGCACGCTCATGCCGCCGCTGAGTCCGGCGCCGGGTTCCTCCAGGCGACCCAGAAGCATCGACTGCGCGACCACCGGATACGCCTCGAACGGCTCGGCCAGTGAGTCGAACGCCACCCTGAACCGCTGTCCCGCCGGTGCCCCGGGGTGGACCCGCTCGTAGCATGCGGCGAGGAGCAGCCGCTCGTAGGCGTCCAGCGCCGTGTCCGGACTCGGCAGCACGAGATCTCCGCCTGGCACTCCCGACAGGTAGCGCCAGAGCGCATGCCTCTGGGGCCGTCCGGTGGGCTGCAGGTCGACGGCTTCCCTGGCGGAGAGGGGCTTGAGGCTGTTCGCGTCCGCCACATCCAGCAGGAAGGCGGTTTCGGCAGGGCCGGAAGTCGCGAGCAGCCGTCTGCGGATCTCGGCGGTCGCGCTCAGCCCTCCGTCGGGGTCGGAGCCGCGTTCCCACGCCTCGGCAAGAGCGATCCGTTCCCACGGTTCCAGGTCGGGGGACGCGCCTGCGGCGGCCAGCACCCAGGTCGGCATCGCGCGTTCGCGCCGGGCCAGCTGCCGAAGCCGCGCCGCGCGGCGATCCGGGCGCGGCAGCAGCGAATCCGGATGGGCCCAGGCACCCCCGTACTCGGCCCGTGCCAAGCGTCCGAGCAGATCACCACCGGTGACGGCACCCACGTCCTGGGTCCAGTGGAATCTCCGCCAAGCGGCGAGGGCCCCGGCACCTGCGGCACCGGTCTGTGGCGCTGCTGTGGCCGGAACGGGCGTGACGTGGTGTGTCATCGGTCTTCCTCCCATGCCACCGAAGAGTCACGGGCACTTTCGGAGAGAGGTGATGAAGTGGATTGGACCCGGCGCGTACGCTCGGGATCGCCGTACCTGCACCGCACGGACCTGGTCGCGGCAGCCGGCGTCCATCCGTGGCTTCCGAGGGAAGCCTGGCATGATCGGAAGCCGCACGCGATCCGATGCCCTTGACGGAGGACACCATGGCCCGCGTCGCCGTGATCAGCCCGCCCTTCCACTCCCATGCTCGGCCACTCGCCGTACTCGGCGCCTCACTCGCCCGACACGGCGCCCGCGTCGACTTCGCCTGTACCCGTGCCTTCAACGACCTCGCCACCCGCAGCGGCCTGGGCTTCGTCGAACTCGCCGTCACCCGCAATGCCAACCACGGGGTCGCCGAAACCACTCGCCAGGACCACTCCGAGGCCCAGCGCCTGCGCGAATTCCTGGATGCCACGTTCGACGGGCCGACGGCGACTCTCCTCACCCAGGCACGCCACCGCAGTGATGACATGCTCGCCGAGCCCGACCGGGTCCTGCGCGACCTCGCGGCCCTCGACGCGCAGTTGCACCCGGACTGGTACCTCGTCGACCAGCTCTCCTACTCCGCGACCCTCGCCCTGCACTGCCTCGGCCTGCCTTACGCCACCTTCTGCCCCGGCCACCCCAGCTACCTGCCGGCCTCCCCCGACGCCCACTTCGGACTGCCCTACGCGTGGCCCGACATCCTGCGCCCGGCCCCCGCCGATCTCGACCGGCTGCGCGCGGCGGTCGCGGCCAACGACGCCGCGTTCACCGCCGCTTTCAAGGCGACAGCCCGCCACCACGCTCCGGGCAGGCCCGAACCCGACCGCGCCTTCACCCTGTGCTCACCGCACGTCGTCGTCTTCAACTATCCCCGTCTGCCCTGGCTTCCCCCCGCCCCGAGCGGCCCCAAGGCCTTGTACGCCGGCCACCTGCTGCCGCACGACGGCCACGAGCCGCTGGACGACTGCTGGCAGGCCGTGCTCGCGCGCCTGACGGCCGGCGGGCGCCCGCTGGTGCTCGTCGCCCTGGGAACGTTCCTGTCAGCGCGCCACGACGTCCTGGCGACCGCGACAGCCGGAATCCTCCGCCACACCCCGGCCTCGGTGATCGTGGCCGCCGGAAACCGGGTCACCGACGTCACGAGCCACCCCCTGCTGCACGACGCCGCGCCCGAACGGCTGCACGTGGCCCCGGCCATCCCGCAGCAGGAACTGCTTCCGCATGCCGCCGTCATGGTCCACCACGGCGGCAACAACTCCTTCACCGAGTGCCTGCACGCCGGCGTGCCCGCACTCGTTCTGCCCTTCTCCAGCGACCAGTTCGCCATCGCCCACGACGCCGAGCGAGCCGCCCTCGGCCATTGCCTCGACCCCAACACGCTCACCCCGGAATCCGCGGGCTCCGCAATCGCGGACCTTCTGGCCGGACAGGCACGTGGAACCGCCGGACTCAGCATGCGCGTTCGCCCCCGCGGCCCGGACTGGACCGCAGCCGCACTCCTGACGCACATGCCCGCCCGCCGCTGAACCCACGGCTTGGGCACGGCGAAGACGCGAAACGCTGCGAGTGGCGACCGGCTGCACCCTGCGGACGCTGAAGCGGTACAGGTCGAAGGAGCCACCACCGTGAACGGACCCCTGACCGACCGGGAGCAGAGGCTGCGGAACGACATCGGGCAGCACCTTCGCCTCGACGCACCCGAACTCGACCGCCTCCTCAGCCGTCGCCCGACGCTCTGACCGCCTTCCGCCCGGCCGGTGCATCAACGATGCGACCGGTGCGGGACGAGAACCGCAGCCAGCCTGGAGGAGCAGGACACAGCACAGCACAAGAACCATCGGAGAAGTCATGAGCATCGTCCGTCGGCTCCACGAAGCCGGAATCACCAGCGAACACGCCTACGCGGCGGCCTTCGGGTCCATCGGCTTGTCCCTGCTGAGCTGGGTCGCATCGATGAAGGCCGAGCAGGCCGGAGTCGAGCGGGCAGACCGGTGGGGAATCTTCGTGGGCGAGTGGGCGCCCACCTTCTTCGGGCTCGGCCTGGCGCTCGCCGGCTACGAGAGTCAGGTGTCCGCCCCTGCCGAGAGCTCCCGAGGCGCCTGGCTCGACCACCCGAGCGAGAAAGCCGGATGACCTGGCCGGCTTCGGCCGGTCCGGCCCCGCAGCTCGCTCTGCGGGGCCGGATACCTGATCGCGAACGTCAGGACACACCCGGCAATGGCCGTTCTCTCCGGTCGACCCAGCCGTGCGAGAGGCGATGCAGCCGACGCTGAAGAAGGCTGGGAGTTCGTCGGCGGCCCGGCACGGATCAGCGGAGCAGGGTCCGGTCCCTGGCGGGGACGACGAGACCATGACGCCGTTGGTCGCCCGGTGTGCACGGCGATCGAGAGTCCGCGCAGCCCGGACAGGCAGGCCACGGCCTGTCCTGTCCCGTATCTGCTGCACCAACGATGCGAGTTCCGGTGCCTGCGGTTCCGTGTGCATGCTGGAGCCGTTGGTGGGTGCGGAAGGGATCCGGATGATCATCGAACCGGTGACGGTGGGACCGGCCCGACCGGTCGCGCGGCCGCTGCTGTCGCAGCACTGGCGGCATGTCCTCTTCCTGCACTGGCCGGTCCGTCCCGCCGCGGTCTCGCACCTGATGCCGTCGGGAGTCTTTCCCGACGTCTGGAACGGAACCAGCTGGGTCGGCCTGGTGGCCTTCTCCATGGAACGCCTCGGCCCGGGCGGCTGGCCGGGAGTTCCGTACCTGGGCAGCTTCCCCGAGGTGAATGTCAGGCTCTACTCCGTGGACCGGCAGGGTCACCGCGGAGTCGTCTTCAGGTCGCTCGACTGCCCCCGGCTCGCGGCCGTCATGACCGCGCGGGCTGTGTTCGCACTTCCCTACAGGTGGTCCTCGACACGACTCGCCGTGGAGCGCGACCTCTACTGCCTCGCAACGAGAACCCGACGCGTCTCCAGCCCTGACGCAACGTGCCTGCTCACCGCACACATCGGCCAGCGGCTTGAGCGCCCCGGCCCGTTGGCGGAGTTCTTGACAGCCCGCTGGGGCCTGCACAACCAGGTGAGGCGACGAACCGTCTACCTGCCCACCGATCATCCCCCTTGGCCGCTCTACGAGGCCCGCCTCACCGACCTGGCTCAAGATCTGACCAGCGCCGCGGGAGTCGACGTGTGCGGGCCACCGACGAGCGTTCTCTACTCGACGGGCGTACCGGTTCGCTTCGGCGCATGGAGGCCGGTGACCTGGGACCAGCGCGGATCCGACTCCCGACCGGCCCAGGACGGCCCGCGGTGACCGGGCACATTCACGGCACGGCGGTCATCCCGCCCGCCGGGCTCTTCCCGCCCGACTCGGTGTCCTGGACCGGCCCGGCACGGGAGTTCGCGGAGTTCGCGCCCGCGGTCCTGGGCGGCGTGCGGTGCCCGGGCCGCAGGGACGGCGTGACGTTGCCTCCTGATCCCCTCACCGGTGGTGGGCGGAGGCCGCCGACAGGATTCGACCACGCGAATCGCGGCAGCGTGCCTGCGGCTGCGCGATCAGTCGCCTCCCGTGCGCATGCCCGGTCCGTGGCCGCGTCCGTGCCTCGAAGAAGGCGCGTGGGCCCGCCATCCGCAGCGCTGCCCGCAACGAACAGGCAGGTGACGGCACGCATGCGAGGCAGGCGGCAGGCAGCACTGGAAGGGAGACCTGATGATCAGCGTGGAGCGCACCATGCTCGTCGACCGGCCGGCCGGGGAGGTCCTGCGCTACCTGGCGGACTTCGGGAACACACCGCAGTGGGATCCGGGCACCGAGAGCTGCACGCGCCTGGACCCCGGCCCTGTGGCTCAAGGGGCTCGCTGGCGCAACGTCTCGCGGTTCCGGGGCCGGCGTACCGAGCTCTTCTACTGCCTGGAGGAGTACAGCCCCAAGCGGCTCGTGTTCGTCGGACGCAACCGGACCGTCAAGGCCACCGATGACATCACGGTCCGGGCGTCCGAGGGGGGCACGGTGGTGGTCTACCGCGCTTCGCTGCGGTTCAACGGCCTGGCGCTTCTTGCCGCGCCGTTCCTGCGGGCCGAGTTCGAGCGCCTCGCGGACGCGGTGGCCGTCCGCCTGCCCGCGGTGCTGGCGGGAACTTGACCGGTGGTGCCGCGGTCGATCGGCGTCATCGGTTTCCGCCGTCGTTTCGCTCCGACCACCGTGCGGGGCCCGTCGGGGGCACGTACGACAACGTCCTCGGGCCCAGCGAACTGAACCCCGCCCTGCCCCAGGAAGCCACCGCACCCGCCCTCTGCGGCCCGCTCGACTGACCGCCCCGCAGCCGAACTCGGCGCACCGGCTGTGTCGAGTACCGGCGAACGGTCCCGTCACAGCGCCGCGTGGCGGGGCCGCTGCACGGCCAGGCGGTTCACCGCCCACCGCCCTGACACCTGCGTGGGTGCGATGCGGCGGGCCCCGGTCCGATGAAGGTCACGTCCGCAGCGTCCGTTTGAGTCTGACGGCCGCGGTCAGGCCGAGGGCGAGGGCTCCGGCCGCGGTGTAGGCGGCGGTCGAGGTGGCCGTGGTGAAGGACTCGCGTGCTCGTTGTCCGGCCTGATGAGTGGCCGGCTGAGCGAGGAGCGCCCGGATGGAGGTTCCCGCGCTGTACTGGACCCCGGTGGCGATGGAGCGGGCCTGGACGGGGGGCAGGCCGTCATTGCGCAGGGAGTCGGTGAGGTCGGCGGTCAGGGTGGTGAACAGGACGGTTCCCAGGATGGCGATGCCCAGGGCGGAGCCGATCTGGCGGGTGGTGCTCTGGATGCCGGAGCCCTGGCCGGACTGGGCGACGGGCACGTCGGCCAGGACCACGCCGGTGATCTGGGCGGTGGCCCAGCCCACGCCGATGCCGTAGAGGAACAGGAACGGCGACACCTGCCAGCCGCTTCCGTCCGGTGAGAGAACCAGGCCGATGCCGGCGACGCCGGCCATCTCGCAGGCGATGCCCACGAGGACGAGGTTGAGGGTGCCGATCCGGGGTGCGAGGACGGCACCGAGACCGCTGGCGGCGAAGCTGCCGACGGCGAGCGGGAGCAGGGCGAGTCCGGTCTGGAAGGCTGAGTAGCCGAGCACGTTCTGGAACCACAGGGGCAGGGAGAAGAGGATTCCGAACTCGCCCAGGCTGACCACGCCCGCCACGGTGTTGCCGTTGCGGAACGAGGGGACGGCGAACAGGCGCAGGTCCAGCAGGGCGGTGCGGTGGCGGCGGTTGCGGCGCCGTTCGACGGCGACGAACGCGGCGAGCGCGGCGAGGCCGAGGAGGAAGGCGACGGGCACCGGGGAAAGGCCGCTGTCGACGCGCGCGCCGAACACGGAGAACGGCTGCTCGAGCTGCCACCAGCCGTAGGCACGGCCTTCGATCAGGCCGAAGACGACACCGGTGAATCCCACCACGGACAGGACCGCTCCCGGAACGTCGACGCCGCGCTCGGCCCCGTCGTCCCGGCTGTCGGCGACCAGCAGCAGGACGCCTGCGGCCACCAGCGCGCCGAGCGGCAGGTTGATGCCGAACGCCCAGCGCCAGGAGAGGTGCGTGGTGAGCCAGCCGCCCAGCAGCGGCCCGAGGGCGGCGGTGCCGCCGATCGTCGAGCCCCAGACGGCGAACGCCTGCCCGCGTTCGCGGCCCCGGAAGGTGGCGTTGATCAGCGACAGGGAGGTGGGCAGGATCATGGCGCCGCCGAGGCCCTGAACGAGACGGCTACCGATCAGCACCGGCCCGCTGGGGGCTGTCGCGGCGGCGACGCTCGCGGCGACGAAGACGGCGGTGCCGGCCAGGAACACCCGGCGGCGCCCGATCCGGTCACCGGTGCGCCCGGCCAGGAGGAGGAAGGAGGCGAAGACCAGGGTGTAGGTCTCCTGGACCCACTGGGCGTCGCTGGAGGTGACGTGGAGGTCGTCGATGATGCTGGGGATGGCGACGTTGACGATCGTGGAGTCGACGATGATCAGCGAGACACCGAGGCTGATCGCGACCAGGCCCCACCAGCGGCGACGGTTGGCGGCCGGTGCGGTACCCGTCGGGCTGTGGGGGACCTTGCCCGTGCTGGTCATGAGCGCCTCCTGCAGGTCGGTGTGGCACGGGGTGACGGGGAGTACGGGAGATCGTCCGGGGCGCGGAAAGAGGGCGCGCCCCGGACGCGGTTCACGCGGACCGGCCGCCGGCCTGCGGCCCGGCGCTTTCGGGGCGGCCGGGCCACCAGAAGCGGCGGCCGGTCAGCAGGACGAGTGCGGGGACGAGGACGGTGCGCACCAGCAGGGTGTCGAGCAGGACGCCGATCCCGACGATGACGCCGATCTGAGTGAGGGTGATCAGCGGCAGCACGCCCAGGACGGCGAACACGGCGGCGAGCAGGACGCCGGCGCTGGTGATGACGCCGCCTGTGGAGGCGAGGGCGCGCAGGACGGCGCGTCGGGTGTCGTGTCCGGCGAGCGTGTCCTCGCGGGTGCGGGCGATGAGGAAGATGTTGTAGTCGACGCCGAGGGCGACGAGGAACAGGAACGACAACAGGGGAACGTTGCTGTCCAGGGCCGGGAAGTCGTAGAAGGTTCGGAAGATCGTCCAACTCGCGCCGAGGGCGGCGAAGTAGGAGGCGATGACGGTGGCGACCAGCAGCAGCGGGGCGACCAGCGCACGGAGCAGGGCGATGAGCACGATCAGGACGATCGCGAGGACGAGGGGGACGACGACGCGGGTATCGCGGGCGTTGGCCTCGGCGGTGTCGTAGGCCTCGGCCGTGGTGCCGCCGACCAGGGCGTCGGCGCCGGTCACACCGGCGACGACGCGGCGGAGTTGCTTGATCGTGCGGTTGGAGGCCGGGGTGCCGGGAGCGGCGTCGAGGATGACGTCGGCGCGGGCCCAGCGGTCGGTGTGGCTCGCCGGGGTGACGGCGGCGACGCCGGGCACCTGCCGTGCGGCGGCGGCGACTTGGTCGGCTGCGGTGGTGGTGGACAGGAGGGTGAGGGGGTCGGCGGCGCCGGCGGGCTGGACGGCGGCGAGGGTGCGCTGCCCGAGGACGGCCTCGGGGGTCTTGCGGAAGGAGTCGGCCTGGGCGAGCCCGGTACCGATGCCGAGCGCGCCGGTTGCGAGGAGCAGCAGGACGGCGGTCCCGGCGACGGTGACCTGGGCGGGACGTTCGGCGACGGAGCGGCCGATGCGCGCCCACAGACCGCGACGGTCGGCGGTGACCGGGCCTCCGACGGTGGGCACGAGCGGCCAGAAGATCCGGCGTCCGGGCAGGACGAGGGCGGCGGGTAGGACGACCAGGCCGAAGAACATCGCGGTGAGAATGCCGATGGCGCCGGCGAAGCCGAGGCCGCGACTGCCGGTGAGTTCGGCGGCGAGGAGGGTGAGCAGGCTCAGGACGACGGTGGTGCCGCTGGCCAGGACTGCCGGGGCGGTGCCGCGCCAGGCGCGGGCCATAGCGGTGAACGGGTCCTCGGTGAGGTGGAGTTCGTCTCGGTAGCGGGAGACCAGCAGCAGGGCGTAGTCGGTGCCCGCGCCGAACACCAGGACGGACAGGATCCCGGCAGCTGACGCGTCGACCTGGACACCGGCGTGCGGAGCGAGGACGCCGACGAGTATGCCGGACACGCGGTCCCCGGCGCCGACGACGAACAGCGGGACGAGCCACAGGATCGGGCTGCGGTAGGTGATCAGCAGGAGTACGGCGACCACCGAGGCGGTGGCGATCAGCAGGTTGGTGTCCGCACCGGCGAAGACCTTGCCGATGTCCGCACGGAACGCGGGTCCTCCGGTGACCTCGGAGCGCAAGGGCGCCGGTAGGTCCTGGGCGGCGACGCTGCGGATGCGGTCGACGGCCGCGGCGTTCAGGTCGTCACCGGCCCCGGTGGGCAGCATCACGGCGACGGTCGCGACCTTGCCGTCGACGAGTCGGGGCGTCGCGGCCGCCGGTACGAGGCCCAGGGCGCCGAGCAGCGTGGCGCGTTGGCCGATCACGGACCGCTGGGCGTCCGTCAGGGGGCTGTTGTCGGTGGTGCTGTAGACCACGATCGCCGGAGCCGCGGCACCGGACGGGAAACCCTTGAGGATCTCGGCCACCTGGGCGGACTGGGACGAGGGCGGGAGGCCGGTCCCGGCCGCCTTCGTGGTGGTGGCGTCACCGGGCCCCAGCGCGAACGCCGCGCCGAGCCCGATGACGGTCAGGAGCAGGACGAGCCAGGCGGTTGCCCTCGGCCTCCCGAGGGGGCCGCCCGTGGGAGACGGACGGTCGGTGGACGGCGCCCCGGCTTGCCGGGTCAGAGAAGGGGACACGGGAACGCACCCTCGAAATCGTTAAGTTACTTAGCGACTCTTACCGTGTCAGACTGATGCCCATGGCGCAACACCAGTCCTTCGGAGCCGCACCGGATTCGGATTCCGGACCGCGCGAACCCGCCAGCCCGCACGGCGCCCCCACCGGCGACGAACTCTCCCGGGCGCTGCGCGAGGTCCTCACGCTGACCCAGCTCGCCCGCGCGGTGCTGGCCGAGCGGCTCGGCATGCCGCTCACCAACGTCGAGGCCGTCGAACACGTGATCATGGCCAGGGGCGCGGGCGAGCCGATCGGCCCGGTCGAACTGTCCCGGCGCCTCGGTGTCACCAGCGCGGCCGGGACCCAGTCCGTCAACCGGCTCGTCTCCGAAGGGCACATGACCCGCGGTCCCCACCCGAGCGACCGCCGCCGCCAGGTCCTGGACGTCACCGACAGCGGCCTCACCCACGTGATGGGCGAACTCGCCCCGCTGCTGGGACTGCTCCACGAGGCATCCGCCACACTGGACGAGACCGAGCGCGCGGCAGCGAAGCGCTACCTGGAGAACGTGTCCGGGGCCTACCGGACCTACCTGGCACAGAACGCCGAATAGCAGGGATCCGCCATCTCTTCGGCAGGGCCCCGGCCCGGCCGGCGGCCCTGACCCACGCGCCGCCCCAAAGCGACCCCCACGCACGGAAGTCCCGCGACAGGACCTGACGGCACCGGATCACGCCACCGAGCCGGCGGGCAGGTCGAGGCCCCGGGCGGTGACCAGGTGGGCGGTGCCGTCGGCGAGCTGTCAGGACAGCCGGACCACGGCGACCCGGCCGGCCTCGACCGCGTCGGCGAGCACGCGGGCGCGCTCCAGCAACAGGTCGGCGGTGTGCCGCACGTGCTCGGCGATGATCTCCGCGTCCTGGCTCCGGGCCGGCGCGATCCCGGTGCGGCGGGCGGCGTCCCGGTGCGGGCACTCCGGCGAACCCGCGGCGGACCGCCGACTGCCGGCCGGAAGCGTCTCGATAGCTTCCTGGGGCGTCGCCGTGAGGACTTCGGCCATGGCCGCAGATCGCGACCCTGCCCTGCCGTGCACGCGGGCACCGCTTGCTACGCCGCTGTCGTCTCCGAGAGCCCCGGTGAGGCCGGCCGATGGGCTACGGCTCGGTGAACGGGCCGAACCGGTCGTCGCTTCGGCCCGGGCCGCCCGTGGCTCCGGCCCCGACACCCGGACCAGCGGTCAGAGCGCCGAGCCGGGCGGCCACTTGGCCTGCCGCGGTCGTCAGGATTCGGAGTAGCTGAGGTCCCCGACCGTCCAGCTGCTGACGTCCTCGATGGCGATGCGGTACATGCCGCCGGTGTGGGGCAGTCCGAAGTCGCCCTGCAGGATCTTCGCCCGGTGGAGATGCAGATGGGTGGGCCGCGCGGGCCGGCCGTCGGCGGGCGGGGCGAAGAGAGCGGCGAAGGGCTTCAGGTGCTCCGAGGCCTGGAGCACCTCCGCCACCCGCTCCAACCACAGGGACACCGGCGCGAGCCTGCCGGTGATCACCGCTCCGGGGACCACCACGGTCAGGGACATCTGGTTGCTGTGCTCGGACTCGACCATCGCGGCGATGTCGACGAGCAGCCCGTCGGGGTTTGACATGTCCCCCAGACTATGGCACCGCCTCCGCGGGGCCCACGGGCCTGGGCAGCGACCGTGGCGGTCACCGGCCTTGCGCCTGCCGTACGGCCGGGCGCCACACGGCGGCGATCTGACGTGCCGATCGCCTGCGCCGCGGTTCCGGGCGGGCGGCGGCAGCCGCGAGGGCCGGGCCGTCGCCCGGATCGTGCGGGCCGGGGTGATCGGGCAGGCATGGCAGTCGGGCCCATCAGCCCTCGGCCCGGGCCCGCCCACTCCAGCACCGGTCATCCCCGGATCCGGCCATCACCAGTGAGGCCGCGGCCGCAGACGGGTGCTCGTTCGGCCCCGTCAGGGCGCGTGCCCCCCGGCCGTCGCGCCGACCAGGGGTGCACCGCAGGGCCCGCACCATGCGCGGCGCGGCGGACCCGGCGGAGAACCGTGTGTGTCCGGTGTCAGAGTTTGAACATCGTGGCGTAGGGCTGGGTGATGCGTTCCCGTCGCGATCCGAAGTCGACGAGTACCGCGATGTCACTGTCGCCTTCGACACCGATGGCCCTGCCGAGGCCGTACGTGTCGTGGGTGACGCGGTCACCGATGGCGAAGTGCTTGCGCGGTGCTTCGATCCGGGCCTTGAAGGGGCTGGCGGGCAGGACACGGCGGACTGCTGCAGATTTCTTCATTCCGTGCAGTATGCGCCGAAATCGCGGGAGCGCGCCTTCTTCACGCACTCGATTTCGAGGCGGTCCGGATGCCGCCGGTGGGCATGGTGTCGCTTTCGCGGGTCCGCCACGCCGAGGACGGAGGCTCGGCACCTGCGCGACTCGCCCCCGGGAGAGCGGCTGGGCGGCACCCCAGGGGCCGGATAAGATGCCCAAATGGGCTGCCGTGCAGTCACTTTGACAGTCCTGCGACCTCGTGGCCGGCGCCCCCGGCGTAGGGCGTCGCAGAACCGGGGGTGAAATATCCACCCGCGGCGGGCCTGGGCCTGCTAGAGTCGTTTTAGTTGCAGTAGTGGTTCCCATGAACTTTGTGTGCGCCTGCTGATGTTTCGCAGGCGCCTTTTTGTTTCCCGGT
>NZ_JBEZGX010000060.1:0-55961 GCF_040650235.1 Kitasatospora sp. NPDC048722 | reverse complement strand
CGGTGCCTCGGGCCGGTGGCGGTGACGGTGCTGCGGGGTTGGCGGTGACGGTGCCTCGGGCCGGTGGCGGTGACGGTGCTGCGGGGGCCCAAACATCTTCAAGTCCCCTCTTGAAAATTTCTAGTCCCCCCTATAAGCTGAGATCACCAACCGAGAGGGAGAGGAGGGGAAGCAATGGACCGGGAGACGATCGCCTTTGCCGCGACGATCATCGGTGCTGTGGCAAGCAGCATCGGCGCCGTCGCGACGATTTGGGGCGCGTGGCACACCCGCGAGGGCAACAAGCGACGCGGGCGGCACCGCCGCTAAACGGCGAACCCGGAGGGGGCTATGGCAAGTAGCCCCCTCCGGGGATCCCAGTCTCCCACGGCCCCGGTCGACAGAACGCGAGAGGAGAGCACGTGAAGAACGGCCTCGTTCGATGGGGCGGCGCCGTCGCCGTCCTCGGTGGCGGTGTCGCGATTGCTGGCGCATCCGCGCTGGATCACGTCGCGGCCGGCTGGTGGGTTCTGTGGGGAGCGTGCGCGCTCGCCACGGTTGCCGGCTACGTCGTCCGTCACCGCGCGCGTCGCCGGCCCTAACCCGCCGGCGTTCCGCCGGGCCGGCGCGACCCTGTAGCGCCGGCCCGACCGCACAGCCAGCACGATCCAACGGCCCTGCCATCGGCAGGGCCGTTGCCCGTTTTCGGTGCAGCGGGAAGGCGGCCGGCCTGTGGTCGCGGGTGCTGTCGCGTCGGGCGCAGGGGTGGGGGTCGGGGGTGTTTCCGCAGGTCACACCGCGCGACAGGGGGTGGCGCGACAGCTGGCGCGACAGCCGACGCGACAGTGCCCCCCATCGAATGGCTAGCGGAAGTTACGTAACTTCCGCCGCTTCGAGGATTGCGGAAGTTACGTAATTTCCGCTAACTTGGAGTTGTGCCGCTCCCCGGGAATCCGTCCGGGGTCGAGTTGAGGAGTCGCCTCATGTCCGTTGCATCTGCCGTTCGGTCGTCCCGCGAGATTGCTTCGTACAACCGTGAGATGGCCGAGGTTCCCGCAGACCACTTCACCGACGTTGGTCTCACGTGGCGCAGCTTCTCGGGCAGTCACATCGTTACCGCCACGTGGCGGAGGATGGAGTTCAAGGTCGAGGAGCGTGGGACGCTCAAGGCGAACCGCCTCTACGTCACCCGCAACGGTCGTCCGGTGCGCCTGCCCGGGTGGCGTGAGGCGTACGTCATTGGTCGGGAGGACGCCGAGCGCGCGATCCGGGCGCACATCGAGAAGCGGCGCGCCGTCGAGCTGGACGCCCGTGCCGCGGTTGCGGCGGCGGCCGACAAGCCGGCGAAGAAGTGGCGCCCCGCGCGCGTCACGCCGCTCAAGCTCAGCACCACCCCGGACAGGGACGGGTTCAAGATCAACGAGTTCGCGCCCGGTGACGTCATCCGCTGGGCGAAGACTGACGGCCGGTACTCCGTCGAGTGCATTGGGCAGGTTTGGAGCGAGGCGGGCAGCGACTACACCCGCAACGACCGCACCGCCATGACCGGGTATTTCGTGGTGGTGCAGTCAGAGGGCAAGCGGACGCTTTCCCGCCCGCGCGCCGTGCGCATGATCTTCGCGTCCACCCCTGGGGGCACGGTCGGATGGTTCATCGGCGACGCGCAGGTGACGTCGCTCGGCGACGCCGGACACGCACAGCTTGACCTGTTGGAGGAGTTCACCCGGGCGCAGTCGGCCCCGGTCGAGCCGGTCGTCGAGACTCCGGCCCCGGCCGTCGAGGCGGCCCCGGTGGCGCAGCCGGTCGAGGACGTGCGCGACCGGTTCGAGCGCGGGGCCGCTGTGTGGGTCGCGCCGGAGGGTGGCGCGACTGACGGGCGGTATGTCGGTGAGGTGATGGGCTACACCCGTAACGGGTGCTTCCGGGTGCGTGAGGCGGGTTACGGCACGTCCGTTGACGTCCCCGCCGACCGTCTGTCGTCCGCCACGGAAGAGGAGGCGACGGCGGACCGTGCGCGGCAGCGGCAGGAGTGCGAGGAGCGCGCGGCCGAGAAGGAGCGGCGCAACGCCGAGGCACGGGAGCGCGCGGCGGCGGCCGAGGCCGAGTTCGCCGCGAAGCGCGAAGCGCGGGTTCCCTGCCCGCGGTGCGGCGTGCGACTCGTCGGGCGGGCGGGCGCGGGCATGGAGAAGTGCGGCAACCCCAAGATCGGCCGGTGCGGGTACGTGATCGGGTCGTGGAGCGAGTACACGTGGCGGGACGGGTACACGCTCGGATTCGTGGACGGTTACCTGTCTTACGTGCCCAAGACCGCCGAGGAGCTGGCGGAGGATGCCCGGCTCGACGCCATGGGCAAGACGTTCCGCAGCGCGCGCGTGTGGGCCCGGAAGCGGACCGACAAGGACACCGCGAAGGACTTCGCCAAGGCGTACGCGACGGGCGGCGGGGTGCTGCCGGTGGACGAGTCCGCGTGGCTGCGGTGGTGCGAGGAGAACGGGAAGACCCCGGCCGCGCCGGCGGAGAAGTCCGCGGAATCCGCAGGACTTGACAGGGACACCACCAATGCGCGACCGGCCGAACCGGTGGACGCCGAAGAGGCGGCCCGGGCCGCCCGGGCGTTGTGCCCGGCGTGCAAGTGCCGCGAGATGGTCGTCGAGGATGGCCGGTGCCAGGAGTGCGGGCACGTCCCCGCCCCGGCGGCGGCCCCGGTCGAGCCGGTCGTCGAGGCGGCCCCGGCCGGGGCGGAGCCGACCCCGGAGGCGGTCGCCGAGGAGGAGGCGCGCCGCCGGCGGCGCGCGGCCCACCGGATCACCGCCGAGGCGGGGCGGGCCGCGCGGCTGGAGGCGGGCGCCGCGATCCAGGCGCGGCGGCGCGCCGAGCGCGGCCCCGACCCGGAGTTCCCCGGGGTCTTGGTCGGGGGAGAGGACGTCGAGCCGATGAGTCCCGGTTGGGCTCAGACGTGGTGGTTGCTGCGCGAGTCGCACGGGTTCGGCTACGAGATCAACCAGCGGCGTGACCGCTGGTACGTCATGGCACAGGTGGGCGTGATCCTGGGGACCACCATCCCCGCCAACCTGGCCGACCTCGGCCGCTTCGACACCGTCGAGGAGGCGCTCGCGGCGGCCCGCGAGCACGCGCAGCAGCGGGCGACGGCGGAGGCCGGGACCATGCTCGTCGAGCGGGTCCGCCGTCTGGCCGCTATGCCGGTGCAGTACTCGACGGCCGAGGTCGAGGCGGGGCCGGTCGCGATTCCTGCGCGGGTCGCCCCGGCGGTCGAGGCGGCCCCGCCCGCGGGCGACCGCGCCCCGGTCGGGGGTGCGGCCCGGCCCGGCCCCGTGCGGGCGTCTGACGGCCCGGCCATGGCCCGTACGGACGGCACCGCCTCGGTGCTGCCGGAGGGGGTCGAGGCGGTGATCGAGCGGGCCGTCGAGGCGGCCGTCGAGGGAGTGCTCGCTCGGTTCGGGCAGGGCCCCGGGGCGGTCCCGGCGGCGGCCGGCGCCCCGGCCGAGGGGGTGGCTGCCGAGCCCGGCCCGGGGGTCGCGCGCGCGGGGGCGGGCGCGCCCGGGCGGGCAGGCGGGCGCACCCGCACCCGGCGCGGGCCTGGGCGCCGGCGGGCTCAGCGCACCCGGTGTACCCGGGGCCGGTAGTTCGGCAGACCGTCCCCGCGGCGCCCTGTCGGGGTGCCGCGGGGGCTGAAGGTCCGGAGACCCCCTGATTTGACATGAACTCAGCTGGTCGCGACAGGCCTCGACTGGGCATCGCGGAAGATTCGAGGACTTGACAGGGATGCGCCAAATCGGCGACAGGGGCCAACCTCGGCGCCACTGGTTGCGGGTGCTGTCGCGTCGGGCGCAGGGGCGGGGGTCGGGGGTGTTTCCGCAGATCACGCCGCGCGACAGGGGGTGGCGCGACAGCCGACGCGACAGTGCTCCCCATCGAATTTGGCGGGTTGGCGCCGGAGGCGGCCCGGCGGCGGCGTAGTCGGCTGGCCGGCGGACGGGCCCCGGCGGGGGCCGGTTCCGCCGGGTGCATGCGGTGCCCGGTCCTCTCCGGAGGGCTGGGCATCGGCGCGTTCCGGGCGCCGTCCGGCACTACCCCGATCGGGTGAATCCGGCCTCGCGTACGCGAGCGCAGTAAGGGTGTATTCGCCCAACTTGGTTTCGAAACGCGGTACTTGACGACGATTTTCGCGCAATGTCACATTGCATCCAACCCCGACGAAGGGAGCTCCACATGACCGCCGACCACGACCCGATCCCCACCTTCCGCGGCGCCCCGGTCTACGCCCCGCGCCAGGCGCCCGACCACCTGCACACCCTCCGGCAGCTCGGCGCCCGGCGCCGCCGGGTGCTGTCCGACACCAAGCCGGCCGCCTGGCTCAACCTGCCGATGCCCTACCGCGGCGCCGACTACGTGCCGCTGTTCGACCTGAAGGACTCGATCGGGCTGCGCGCCCTGTCGCCGGCCGAGCTGCGCGCCATGGCCGCTCGGCGGACCTGCGAGGCCTGCGAGACGGTCTTCGAACAGCCCGTGCGCGGAGGCTTCGTGGAGTCGCTGCGCCGGTGGGCGCGGTGGTGCCGGCTGTGCCGCAGCGACGACCTGGACAGGCACCTGCGCACCTGCTCCCGCTGCCGGACGCTGTTCGAACAGCGGGAGAGCGTCGGGTACCGCGGTACCTGCCTGGCCTGCTCCGAGCACCTCGACCGGGCCCGGGCCGTCGTCCGCGCGCTTGAGGACCGGTCCTGTCCGCGCTGCACCGTCACCACCGCCACCGCGGCTGAGGTCGCCGCGGCCCGGTCCGCCGAGAAGGCCCGCGCCGGGTACTCCTGGTGGCCTCCCCGGACCTGCGAGCCTTGCACGGCCGCGCAGGCCGCCGAGCGCGAGGAGGCCGAGCGCCGTGCCTGGCGTCGGCGCTGGGCCGTGGTCGAGCCTGTGCGCGCCTGGGCCCGCGAACTGCTCGCCGACCCGGCAACGGTCATCCTCGACACCGAGACGACTGGGCTGCACGACGCAGCGCGGATCGTGGAGATCGCCGTGTACAGCGCGACCGGCGAGAAGCTCCTCGACCGGTTGGTCGATCCGGGCGAGCCGATTCCGGAGGCGGCGAGCGCGATTCACAGGATCACGGACGCCGACGTCGCCGGTGCCCCCACCTTCGGCGAGCTGCTGCCCGAACTAACCGACGTCCTCGCCGGGCGCCGCATCGTGATCTACAACCGGGCCTACGACCGGGCGCGCCTGGCGTACGAACTCGACCGCTGGCACCGGGAGATGACGCCACTGCACCCGCCGCTGATCCTGACGCAGTGGGACGACCACCCCGCCGTGGTCGAGTGGATGCAGGCGCAGCGGTGGGAGGAGTGCGCTATGGCGCAGTACGCGGTGTATGTGGGCGAGTGGAGCGACTACTTCGGCGACTACCGGTGGCAGCGGCTCAACGGCGGCCACCGTGCCGGCGGAGACTGCCTTGCCGTCGCTGACCGGCTGCGCGAAATTGCCGCTGCCCCCGACCCGCTCTGAGAGCGGCGACCGCTTCCACCAGCACATGTGAACAGGGCTCGCCGAATGCGAGCTCTGTTCACATCGCCTGGTCGCGGGGGGTGCAGCGGCATGGCGGGTACGGGGGCGAAGGGGTGCAGCATTTTGGCGGTCACGGTCCCACCTGCGAAAACGCACGCCGCCCGGCGGGTCCCCACCCCGCCCGTCGACCGGACGCCGCAGGCCGCGCAGCACCGCCACCGGACCGGCTCGTTGTCCCCGGTGCGCCCTGCTGCACCGAACCCGCCACCAAACCCCCCGGAGACCACCGTGACCCCGGACGACAACAACCCCTACGGCGAGGAGATCGAGGTCTCCCCCGAGCACATCGCCACCGTGCTGCGCACCGTCGACCGCTCCGACCTCCTGAGCACCGGCATGGACGCCCACGTGCGCGCCGCCGTCGTCGAACTGGCCGCGTCGGTAGTGACCCGGCCGCCCGGCGCCGAGGTATGCAGGGTTCAGGCCTGGGCCGCGTGCGTGGTCGCGTTGCACGCCGACGCCGCCGAGCTGCTCGACCTGGACGAAGGCGACCGCGACACCTACGTTCACCCGGCGATCGTCGCCGAGGAGGAGCTCCGCCGGGCCCTCGCCGAACAGGCCCCGCGCACCCTGGCCGCCTTCGAAGTCGCCGCGGAGGCGCAGCACATCGTGACGTACGCGGGTTGGGGCGGCGAAGTGGCGGAGGGCGGCGGATTCCTGCAGTGACAGGACGTTGGCCGTCGAGCTGTCGTCGTAGTGCTCCTGGACGGCCTGCACCCTGGGGGGCTGTCCCCTCGCCGTCGCCTTCCCGGGCCCGCTCGCTACGCGGCGCCGGCGGGGAGGCCCGGCGGCAGCCGATACGGTCGGCAGATGAATCCTCGCAACGATGTCCCCCGCGCTGCGTCCCTTAAGGACAGCACCATCGAGGAACTCGTCGAGATCGCGCTCGACGCGACGGTGCGCACGGGTGCGCCGGCTGCCGGCCGACGTCTGGTCGAGGAGCTCGGCCACCGTGGCGACGATGCGCTCTGGAACGCTGCGCTGCTCCTGCTCGGTCTCCTGGCAATCCGGCCGGTCTACGGACTCCGGGAGCATCAGGGCGTCGAGCAGCTGCGGCGCGTCGCGCGGACGGCGGATCCCGTGACCGCCCTCGTGCTGGGAGTGCAGGCCGTGCATCGCGCCGACGGCGCCGCCGCTGCCCGAGAGGCCTGGAACCAGGACAGTGCGGGGATCCGTTCGGCCGCTCTCTCTCAGCTCCTGATCACCACCGCCTTCGTCATCGGCTCGGGCGAGGAGCAGCTCGGCCCCCAGCAGACCGTGCGGTTGATCAAAGAGGTCGTGATCGCGCCCCGCTCACAGCGGTGAATCCGGTATCGGCGGCGCTCTCCAGCGGAAACGGCTCGCACCCGGGACCGGCGGACCTCTACGCTCCACAGCCATGCCAGATGTCTCATGGGCCGAAGGCCTCAGCACGGGCGCCGCCCTCTTCAGCGCCGCCGCCGCCGGTCTTGCCCTGAAAATCTCCAACAGCGCGACCAAGGCCGCCGAGGCCTCGACCACCACGGCGCAAGCCGTCGCGGCGATCGAACGCCAGCGATGGCACCACGACCTGACGCCCCAGATCAGCGCCACCATCACCGAAGCCGGCTCGGACCAGGCCAACCTGCGCCTGACCTTCGAGGGCCCGGCCTCCCTGCTGCGCCTCGACGCGGTCGAGATCAGCATCCGTGACGACGGCTACACCCACATACCGAGCACCGCGGGCGGGCCGAGTCAGGAAGACCTGGACGCCCACGTGTGGGGGCCGTACCGCTTCAAGCCGGGCATCGACGAGGCCTCGGCCGACGGGCGCAGCGTCCCGGCGGTGCCCGTGGAGCTCGGCGCGTGGCGTCAGCTCCTGCTGGAACGCACCCGCCCGCCGCTGTGGCAGGGGCCGAACAGTGACGGCTACTGGCGCAGCCAGTACGACGGAGCCCCGGTGCGGCTGTGGGTCCGCTGCCGGCGGGAGGGGCATGAGCCGTGGCTCCTGACCCTCAACGTCCCGGTCCGCGACGTGCCTCCGCAGGGCGACTAGTACCCCCGGGCGACGTTCCCGCGGGACCCGGGCGCCCGTGGGCGCGGCGCACGCGCCGAGGCGGGGCGCCCGGGCACTGTGGGACCGTGATCTACGACCCGCTGACCGGTCTGCACTACTGCCTCGACCCGTGGTGCGACAACCCCGACCCCGACCGCATCGACGCCCCGTGTGGCTGCGGCATCCTCCCTGAGCGCGAGCTCGAACAGCGCAAACGGGAGTACTTCGAGGCTCGGGGGCGGACCGGCGACGCGTGAGGACGACCGGCGCCTCCGAACCGAGAGGACCCGGACGGGACGGGCGGTGACGCGGTGTCCGGAAATCCGGACACCGCGTCCCGCAAGGGATCCGAGCGCCTCGCCCGGTCTCGATCAGGGGACGAAAGGCCAACTAGCGGGGCGCGGGTTCCATCCCCGGAGCCGATCATGGCTACCGTCTACGCCATGACGACAGCAACGATCCCCATCCCGTCCCTCGACGACGTCGCGCTCGACTTCCTCGACGTGGTCACCGAGTGGGACGTCGAGGCGCCCTACCAGTCGTGGGGCCCGGCCACGCTGGTGCCGGCCACCTTCCAGCCCGCGACCGCGCCACGCGTGTTCGTGGTCGCGAACAACAAGGGCGGCGTCGCGAAGTCGACCACGGCCGTCGAGCTCGCCGCGGCGTGGGCCGCCGCCGGGTTTCGGGTCCGGCTGATCGACGCCGACACGCAGGGCGACTCCCTGAGCGACTGGATCGAGCCGCTCTACCCCGAAGACCTGCCGTACGACCAGCGGTTCAGCCTCCGGCACGTTTTCCTGGGCACCGACGAGGACCCGGTCCGCGGGATCGCGTCGCGCCGGGTGGGCATCGACGAGGCCACGTGGCCCACCCGGTTCGCGAACCTCTACCTGGTCCCGAGCTATGGCGACCTCACCCGGGTCGAGTACGAGCGCAAGGGAACCACCGAGCACGCGCTGAAGCGGGCGCTCGCCGAGTCGAAGGAGCACTTCGACGTGACGGTGATCGACGCGTCGAGGTCGATGTCCCTGGTCGTCCTGGCCGCGCTGATCGCCGCCGACGACGTCATCATTCCCGTCAAGATCGGCGTCTCCGACGCTCGGGCGGTCGGCTCGCTGCACGCCACCCTGGTGCAGGTCCAGGAGTACGACAACCCGAAGCTGCGCGTCGCGGCCATCCTGACGACCATGTGGACGAAGTCGAACCTCGCCCGGCAGGTCGAGGAGCAGCTCGCCGAGGACTACCCGGACGCCATGATCTCCCCGATCCGGGAAATGATCCGCGTCGCCGAGGCGGCCGCCACCGGCATGCCGGCGCGGATGCACGCGCCCCGCTGCACCGCCACCGCCGACTACCAGCAGGTCGCCCGCCTGCTCCTGCCCCGCCTTCCTCGGCAGGCCGGCGCATGACGCCGCCGCGCAGCCGCACCGGCCTGTCGTTCAGCACCAAGTCGCCCGGCAGCGGCCGGACGGCGACCGCCAACGGTCGACAGACGGCCGCCACCGCCACGGACACGAACACCGGGACGGCGCCCACCACCACAGCGACGGCCGAGCAGCCGACCGCCGCGCCTTCGCAGCAGGCCGCCGCCGTCCAGTACCTGCTGAACGTCCCGGCCACGGTCGCCGACCCCTTCGCCCCCCGCCTGCTCGACCCCGAGCAGGTCACCGGTACCCCCGCCGAGCAGCTCGCCGTCCTCGAAGCCGCGATCGAAACCTCCCGCAGCACCGGCCTCGCCAGCATCGCCCGGGCCAAGTTCCGGGCGGAGGTCGAGATCGGCTTCCTGCTGGGCGTCATCCGCGACCGCCCCGACCTCTACGTCCCCGCCTACGGCACCATCGAGCGATACGGCGAACAGCGGTGGGGCTACAAGCGCAGCACCCTCTACGAGCTCATGGACACCGCGCCCGTGCGCCTGGCCATCGCCAACGGCCGCGTGTCCGGAAATCCGGACACCGGCGACCGCAAGGCCATCGCGCCCCCGCGACGCGCCGACGACGCCCCGGCCGCTGCGCCGTCGGTGCAGCCCGCGCCGGTCATAAGGGCGGAGATCAGCAAGTCCGTCGCCCTCGAACTCCTGCCGGCGTGGCGGGACGGCGAGGACACCGCCGTCGAGATCCTCGCCGACGCCATGAAGCGCGCCGAGCAGCGCGGCAAGCGGATGACCGCGGCCGACGTGCGCGCGGCCCGGGAGGACTGGGGCGTCGAGCGCGAGGACCGTGGACTCACCCCCTCGCAGGAGGAGCAGCGTCGGGCCGTCGACAAGACGCTCGGCGACGCCGTCGCCACCGCCGAGAAGCTGATCGACACCCTCGACGGCCTCGCCAAGGCCGGCGTGCCCCCACTCGACGCCGAGGCCGCCGAGCGGCACGTCAAGGCGCTGCGCGCCGCCGGGCGCTGGCTGAACGCCAAGGCCCGCGTCCCCGAGGAGATCCTCGACGCCGAGGTCGTCTCCTGACCGGCCCCGCCAACGACCAGGCCCCCGCCACGGCGGGGGCCTGTCGCGTGTTCGGACCACCGAGCGGCGGGGCGCAGCGCGTCCGCCCGGCATCAGATCCCGGAGGGCTCCGGCCAGGGCGACACGGACTTCGCGACCGGCACCGGCGCGCCGGCGTCAGCCGGACCGGCGGCCGCGGCGGCCAGGGAGTCGCACTCCGCCGAGCAGAACTCCGCCCGGTAACTCACGGCCCACGCCGACAGCGGGAACAGCTCCTCCCCGCACCGCGCGCACTTCATCTCCCGCCGGATCCGGCGCACCTCCGCGTCCGCGACGGTCGACAGGCGCAGTCGCTCACGCTCGATCGCGTGCCGGGCCCGCATCGGCACCTCCTCGTCCCACGTGCCTTCGGCGAGCGCGTCCGGATCGGGGAAGCCGTAGAGGAGGAGGGTGTCGATGACCGCCCTGGAACACCCGCAGGCCGCGGCGGCCTTCACCAGCGTGTCCGCTGTGGCGGCGCCGCCGCACCGCTCCGGGTCCCAGTCGACTTCCTGCTGCCGGTCCGACGCCCAGGACCGCGCCACCGACACCAGGACGTCGCTCTCGCGCCCGGTCAGGTGGTCGGAGCACCACGTGACCGTGAGCCCGGCCGCCGGGCCGTCCCCGCACCCCGGCTCCCGGCACAGCTCGGCGACCCAATGGTCCTGGGAGAGCACCACCTCGAACCGGCGGCCGCCGCACACGAGAACGGCGACTTCCCCCGGGTGCACCGACTCGACGCCGAGCGCCACTCCGATCCCCTCGTGGGCGAGCAGGCCGGCCAGCGTCAGTACGGCACTGTACGGAAGCTCGACGCCCAGCAGCCGCGAGGCGAAGCGCCGGGGAGGGTCGTAGAGAAGGTCCGCGGACGGCACCGACGGCGCCAGCGTCGCACACTCGGCCAGCAGGCCCGCCAGCGTGCACCCGCCGCCGCCCGGCGCCACCGGCCCGTCCAGCTCGCGGGCCAGCGGCGTATACCGGCGGCCGGTCGCCTGCTTCGCGTCGTGCACGGCGCGCTTGCGCTTCTTGTCCCGGGTCATCGACGACTCCCTTCGCGGCACGCCCACGCCCGCGCCTCGGCAGGAAGACAGAAGAAGAAAGGGTGTTCGCACGAGTCCGTGACCCTTGTCCGCTTCCCGGGGCGTGGGTGCTCATCCGGGTGGGAGTCTGGCAGGTGCGCTCTGCCGCGCGCCCACCCTAGCGCACCGCCGAGTGCCCCCGCCCCGCCCGGAGTTGGCGCGGGAAGGACCGGAACGCACGACGGCTCCGGACGCCATGGCGGGCGTCCGGAGCCGTCGTGTACCGCTGTTCCCTGTGCCTGTCGGATGCCTCGGCGGACCCGTCTCGCTGGCGCGGTCGCCGGCAGACAGGGACGAACCCGGCCCGACGCCTGTGGTCAGATACCGGCGAGGCGTCGAACCTCGGGCTCACCCAGGCTGTTGCGCAGGTCGAGTTCATAGGCGACCGCCTCGACCGCCCGCCAGTGCCGGCTTAGCAGCCGGTCCGCGCAGTCGCGGGCGTCGCGCAGCGCCGTGTCGGCGTGGACGCCCTCGGCCTCCGCGGTGCGCCTGAGGTCGTCCATGTCGGTGGCGGCTTGCCGCTGGGCGTAGTCGCGGGCCAGGCGGCTCGCGTCGATGGCGTCGAGCCAGCGCAGTTCGGCCTGAATCCCGGCCGTGATCATCGCGAGGTGCTCGACGACCAGCAGCCCACGAGCACCGTCGTAGCTCGTCTGGGCGTGGTTGAGCCCGTTGCCGGTGAGGCTCATGCCGGTGATGCGGTGGCCGGTGGCGAGGCCGACGACCGCATGCCCGGCCTCGTGGATGGTGACGGCGCGACCGAGTCCGGCCGGCCCCAACTCGTCGATGATCCTGCGCATGCGGTCGTTGCTCGGGAACAGCTCGACGCCCTCCCAGGCGGCCGTGTTGAGGCGCAGTCCGGCGTGCAGGCGTGCCATGGTGATCGTCTCCTCGGTGGTCGGTGCGACGGTCGACAAGCCGTGCCCGGCTAGTGCCTCTGGCCGCACCGGAAGCAGAAGGCCTCGCCCCCGCTGCCGGCGACCGCGGCCGTCAGCTCCCGCAGGCCGTGCCCCGCGGCCCACACCGGCTCCGTGCAGCCGGGGGTGCCGCAGTCGACCCGCACCTCGAAGCGGTCCTCGCCGGGGATCCAGCGCAGCCGGATCTCCTGGCCGCCGGCCGCCACGGTGCCCGTGCGGTACCGCGGTTCCCGGCTCGGCCGGTCCCACTCGAACAGCGCGGCGAGATCGGGCCCGAACACCGTCTCGACGACGCGGTCCTCGTCCTGCTGTTCGGTCAGGCGCTGCAGGACCGTGGTCAGAACCGGCAGCTCGGCCGCCGTGCGGACATGGACGAAGCCCTCCATGCGCAGGTCCTCGGCGGACAGTGCGGACAGCGCCGCGTGCTGCTCGGCGACGACGTCGTCGGGAACGTGCCGGGTGTCCAGGCGCCAGGTGTTGCGGGACCGGGCGGTGTCGAGCGGGGCCTCGACGCGCAGTGCCACCGGCGTCATGCCGTAGTAGCGGGCGGCGGTGACGAACTGGACGCGCACCCACCGCTCGGTGTGGGTGGCGTCCACGACGCACGGGCGTCCGCGGCGCATCCGGGCGTTGAGCCTGCGCTTCAGCAGGTCCCAGGCATCCCCGGAAGCGGACTGGTCGCCCGGGTCGTCCGAGAGGGCCGCGCGGTACTCGTCGGCGGACAGTACCCACCCGGGCGGGAACATCGCGGCGACGCGGCTCTTGCCCGACCCGGCGCAGCCCAGGAGGGCGATCACCGAGTTCGGCGGCAGGTCGAGGTGTGCGAGAACGTCCATGATTCGGCTCCTTGCCAGGGCGTGCGGATACGCGAAGGGGCGGCCGGGCGCGTGTTCGGCGCCTGGCCGCCCCTTCGGCGGCTGCATGGGTTGGGTGGTGACGGGTCTACGACGGGGGAGGCATGCGGTGGTCGGCCTGTTCGAGCATTTCGGCGGCCTCGCGCAGAGCGGCCGCCAGCCCCCGGCGGCCCAGCGCCCCGTACACGCTGAGGCGCAGATAGTCGACTTCCACAAGGTCCGCGGTGGCGGCGACCTGCTGCAACGCGCACGGGTCGCCGGCCACCGGCTCATCGACGAAGTGGCGGCTCCGCGCTCGCATGGTGGACCCCCAGGCGGGGTCGACGTACAGCGTCACGTCGACCTGCTCGCGGTCGGTCTGCTCGGTGGCAGCGACCGTCACCACCCCGATCGGGCCGGGGCTCAGGTCCGAGTGCGCGGCGAACTGCCACCCCTTCGCGGTGCGGTCGGGTGTGGCGTACATGCCCTCGGGGGGCGGATTGTCGATCGGCAGGTACCTGGTCATCGCTCTCCACTTCGACTGTCAGGGGAGACCGGGTCTACCGCGATGCGCACCTTCGGCTGCGGGTCACGCCCAGAGCTGTTGACGTTCATCGCTCTCCCGGTCCCAGGGGGCGGGTGCCACCTGCTCCGTCGCCCGGCCGCTTTCGGCGACCCGGACGGCGTGCAGCGTGAGTTGGGCCGGCAGCTCGGCGAGCGCGGCTTCCCGGCACGGCCCGCACAGCGGCTTGCCGGGGCGCGTCGTCCAGAACGCGCGGTCGCACTTCGGGCAGGTGAGCATCCGCTCCTCGGCCGTGTCCTCGTAGACCTGCCTCGCCGGGATGACGTACTCCCGCGGCAGCTTGCGCAGCAGCTGCGCCAGGTAGCCGTTCGGGTTGTACGCCTGCCGGTTCTCTGCGGCGTCCAGCGCCCGGAACAATGCCTCGTCCGGCCAGCCGTTCCACATGCACCACCGGACCGACTTGATCGCGAACTCGCGCTCCGTCGGGGTGACGTCGGCGAGCCAGCTCACCCGCCGCACCACGGCCGCGGCCCGGGCCGTCGCCGCCTCCCGCTCCGCAGGGTCCTCAATGGGGCGGGCGGTGAGCTGGGACAGGAGCGTGAACCGGTCGACCTTGCGCGTCACGAACCCGGTCTCCGGGTCCGTCGAGGACACCGGCTTGAAGGCGACCAGATCAGCGCGGATGAGGTGCGGTCGGTGCCGCTCCACCGAGCGGGGCGAGATGCCCGCGGCGGCGGCGAGGTCATTGGTGTGGATCTGCCCCTCCCACCCGAGCGCGGCGAGCGCCAACAGGCACTTTGCGCAGGTAGGGTCAGGGGCGACGACCTGAGCCGCCCAATCGAGCGCACCCGGGAGCGTCGGCTCGCTCGACATCAACCCGAGCGGGGTCCGCCGGTCTGCGTCGATCCTGCCCTCGGTCCAGAGGTGGCGCAGGTGCACCTGAGCGGCCCGCGTCTTGAGGCCCGTCATGCGTCCGATGTCCTCGGTGCGCAGCGGATCGGCCGGAGCGGCGTCGTGGTGCTCCTGGAGAATGCCGTAGATCTTGCGGCACGGTTCGCACTGTCGGGGGTCCACCGCCCGGTGTTCGGGCCTCTTAGGTGGCACAAATCGGCCTTTCCGGCCTGCTGAGAGTGCGCCCGGACAGCTCACGGGTACACTCGTTGCAGACCTATAGAGCAGGGTCAGCGGGGGCCTCACCGGCCGGGAGTTACCAGCTCCCGAACCACACGCCGGTGGGGCTTCTCGCCTTTCTGGGGTCTGTGGAATTCGCGTTCCCTACACCGGGATGACCTCCTGGCGGCCGCCGACGCAGGCCATGCGTCGGGCCTTTGGCAGCTTCTCCAGTGCCCAGGTCGGGCCGGCCATCAGGTCGGGTACGGGGATGCCGAAGTGCCGGGACAGGGCTTCGACGTCACCCAGGGACCACCCCGCGCGCCCGCGGAGTTTGTAGCTCACGGCGCTCGGCGTCAGGCCGAGCGCTTCGCCGATCCGCGCCTGACTTTCCCCGGTCACGCTCCGCAGCGCGCTCACGGTGGCGCTGAACAGCTCCTCCGTCGTCATGGTGACCTCCCTTCACGAGTAGTGAATCTGCTTCATCATGTCAGAGCTGGCGGTGGTCCGGCGGTTACGCCGCGCCGACCGTAGATCGAATCCCGCATTGGCCTACTCGATCTCCGTGATCGGCAGGTTGTTGTACGTCAGTTCAAGGCGGTCGCCCGCTGCGATGGTCTCCAGCAGTTCGAGTTCCCGCCCGTCGGCGTCCTTCACTACTCGGTCCACGACCAGAACGGACACGCCGCTTCCTATGCCCAGCTCGGCGGCTTCCTCTGCCGTCGGCTTCCGGGTGGAGACCTTTTCCGAGGCCGTCTTGGGCCTGAGGCCGGCTGAGGTCATTGCCCCAAAGGCGCCGCCGACAACCTTCCCGGGGCCGTCAAGCCCCGCGGCGACCGCAATGTCCTTCGGGTACCAGGCCCGTTGAATCTGGACGACGTCGCCATCTGCCAAGGCGTGGCGATGTCGGTAGACGACGGCAAGCTTGCTGGGCGGAAGGCGCAGTGCCTTCGCCACTCGGTCGGGGGCTTCGGTGTGCTCGACACTGATCGGGCGAACTGCGCCGTCGATGTTCTGTTCCGCGGTCGCGGTTTCCCAGGGGCCGCGCGTGCCGCCGGGCCGTAGAACCTTGCCGTACCTGCTGAGGGGGATTCGGATCACCGTTCGCCGCCTCACGAAGGTTCCGCCCTCCTCTCGGCGCCCCTTCTTCACCACGACATAGCCGCTGTTCGCCAGCTCTCGGTATGCGGCCATGACGGTATTGATCGAGCCAGCACCCTGGGCGACCATCTCGGGAACGCTCGGCAGCTTGTTTCCCACGGGGTACGTGCCGTTGTCGATCTTCTGCTTGAGGTCCTCGGCGAGTCGGAGCCACCTCGGGGCCACGGATGCACCTCCCTTGAGAGTCAACGGATCTGACGCTCAGTGAACCACACGCGACATGGATTTCGAAACACTTGACGCGACTGAGGGAGGAATGTCATTGTCTTCCCGTCGCCACCGAACGGGACCGAGAGGGAACGTGGAGTGACGGCGCTGTACTACTGCTCTGCCCTGATCGGAGCCGTTGCGAAGGCCGTGGAAAGCGCGCAACGCCCGGAAAGCAGGCGAGGCCCCCCTCGAAGGCCGTGGAAAGCGCGAGGGGGACCTCTAGCGGAGCCATCACCTGATCTGACCAGGGAGACAACCGCCATGAGTAGTTTGACGCATGCCGAGCCGCGCCTCGGCACCGGGACGGCGAACGTCGCGATTTCGCCCATCGGCTCCCGGTCCCGCCGGACCCTCGCCGCCGAGATCGCCGCGCTCACCGGGACCGCCCCCGAGCTGTGGTTCCCGGTCGACGACGCCGAGCAGGCCGACCCGCAGCCCGCCGCCGAGAGTGCCGAGACCGCGGCCCGACGGCTGGAACGCGTCGCCGACGTGATCCTCACGCTCGACCAGACCGACCCGGTCACCGCGGCCACCGCCGCCGGCGCCTACCGCACGCTCCTCGACGGCAACCGGCCGCGCGAGCACCGCGCCGAGCGCCCCGCGGACGAGCAGGAACTCCGCAACGCCCGGCGCCGCGCCGAGCAGGCCGTCCCCGCGCCGTGGGAGACCGACCTCGCCGAGGCCCGCCGCTACGCCCGCCGCAACGGCGTCACCCTCGACCGGATCGGGCTGGAGAGGCTCGCCGCCAAGATCCGCGCCCGCCGCATCGCGGCCGAGATCGCGGAGGAGCAGGCCGAGGAGCGCCGCCGGGCCGCCGAGCAGCGCGGGCGCCGGCCGCGAATCACGATCGCGCAGCTCGCCGGGAGCGCGGCGTGATGCGGGCGGCCCACCGTCTCGGCGCGCAGCTCTCCGGGACGTCGTACCGCGCTCACCTGGCCGACCGTCAGGCCCCCTGCTCCGAGACCGACCCCGAGGTCTTCTTCCCCGAGCTGCAGTCGCAGCGTCCCCTGGCCCTGCTGGCCGGGGAGGAGGAGCCGCTCGCGATCTGTGGGACGTGTCCCCTCGTCGACCAGGTGGACTGTCTGCGTCGGGCCCTGCGCGTCGAGCGTTGGGAACAGGACGGCGTCAGCGGCGGTCTCACCCGGGCGCAGCGCGTGTACCTGCAGCGCGACCGGTCCAAGGACAAGGACCCGGACGCCGTTCGCCGGACGGACGAGGCCCTGCCCGCGCAGATCGCGGCGCAGCTCGGCGTCCCGCCGGCGCACGCCGAGGAGCTCCTCGCCCGCGTCGCGTAGCTCTTCCCCGGGCCTGGCGCTGCAGCGCTGCTGCTCCTGCCGCCGGCCTCTGCCAGGCGCGCCCGGCGAGCCACCTCCGGAAGTGCACCGGGCGCCGCCGCCTCCCCCCTCATCAGCTTCACGTCCCGTCAGGGGTACCCCCATGTCCGAGACCACCGAGACCGGCATCCCGGTCTTCGACGCGAAGTTGCCGACCGACCGGCCCGTCGGCGGCCCGACGGTCAAGCGCATCCTCGACGCCTTCCCGACCTTCCTCACCGCGGCGACCGGTGTGCGCCACGAGGACACGCCCACCCGCAACAGCCTGCGCCAGGCGCTGGACGACGCCGCCGCCGAGCTGGAACGCCAGGCCACCGCGCTGCGGTGGGCCGCCCGCTGCGTCGACATCGGCGCCGTCTTCGTCCACTCCGACTACATCGACACCCGCGCCGGCGAGCAGATGCTCTC
Source organism: Kitasatospora sp. NPDC048722 (assembly GCF_040650235.1). NCBI lineage: Bacteria > Bacillati > Actinomycetota > Actinomycetes > Kitasatosporales > Streptomycetaceae > Kitasatospora > Kitasatospora sp. NPDC048722. The sequence continues at coordinate 38,343 of NZ_JBEZGX010000060.1, read as the reverse complement.
CTCCGCCCTCGCCTGGGTGCTGCAGGCGCAGCAGGTCGGCGGTGCGCGATGAGCCGCGGACGCGCCGCCGGAATCCGGCGCCACCGCGAGCTGCTCAGCCGTCAGCAGGCGAGCGAGCTCGTGCTCGCCGCCCACGGCTTCGACACGCTGCCCGCCGAGGTGCCCGCCGACGCGGCCGAGCGCTGCGAGCAGCTGCGCACCGCGTACCGCATCCGGCGCTCCCACCGCCTTCCCGCCGCCCCCAGGGCCGGCGCCCACGACACCGAGCACGACCGGACCCCCGGAGGGGTGACCTCATGAACCCGACCCTGCGCCGCGCCGTCACCGACGGTCTGCACCGCGCCCGCCTGCTGACCACCGGCCCCAGGCCGGTCAACCGCGCCGCCCGCCGCCTGGCCCGCGCCGCCCTCGCCCCGGTCGAGCTGCTCCTCGTCGGCACCGCCGCCACCGGCATGGCGCTGATCGAGATTGGCGCCGCCTGGCAGGTCCGGGCGGTCGGCGTGCTCGGCGAGTACCTCCTCGGCCACCCCTCCTACTGGGCGGACCTGGTCGGCCTGCAGATGGAGCGGCTCGGCCGGTTCGTGCCGAGCCCCTGGCTGACCTGGTGGCGCACCGACCCCTACGCCCTCGGGTACCCGCAGGCCGTGGCGCCGTTGGTGTCCGGAATTCCGGACATCCTGCTCGCCGAGGAGGACGCCGCCCACGCGCACGCCTTCGGCCGCTGCTCCTGCCCGGCGGGCGTGCTGCTCGCCGACTGCGACGAGTACAACGACGCGATGGCCGCCGTCGAGGAGGCCCGGGCGCGCATGACCCGCACCGAGCGCGCCGCGCTGCGCCACTACCAGTGGGAGTGCGGCTGCGAGGACGCGTTCGCCACCCCGGAGGCCGACTGCCCGGACCGGCGCCTCGCCGAGGAGGTCGACCGCGCCGAGGTCGAGGCCTACGCCGAGCAGGCGCGGCGGCTGCGGGTGCAGGCGCAGCACGACGACTACCGGATCCGTCCGGGCGACGTCGCGATGTGGCCGGCGGTCGCGGCGCGGCCGCAGCCGACGGCGGAGGAGGACCTCGCCGCCCGCGAGGCCGCGGTCGAGGCCCTGCCCGTCCTGATCGGCGGTCAGTCGTGAGCGCCGAGGGGGCCGCCGCCGAGCTCGCCCGGGCGGTGACGCAGCATATGACGGGCCCGCTGGGCGGCTCCTCCGCCGCAAATCAGGCATTGCTGACCGGCCGGCAGGCCCCGCAGGCGTCCAGCGCCGGCGAACCCGCCCCGACGAACCCCGGGGGTGGCCGTGACTGACCACCCCCACCACCTGCACCAGGAACGGAGCACCACCCGCGTGAGCACCGCCGCACTCCCCCGCACGGCCCCATTCCCGCAGGCGGCCGCCCGTGCCGCCGCCCCGGCGCAGGCCGATTCGGTCTACGCGCCGCCCTCGGACGAGGACTACCGCGCCGCCCGGGAACTGATCGCCGGGATTCGGGAGCTCGCGGAGACGGTCAACCGCGGTGTCCTCGTCCTCGGCCTCGGCGGCCTCATCTTCACGGCCGTCAACGTCACGATCTTCGCGATCCAGCACGACACCTCGCCCTGGATCGCGTGGATGCTCGACCCGCTGGTGAGCCTCGCGCTGCTGCTGTCCCTCCACGCGGACGGGGTGCTCCTGCGTCTCGGGGCGACCAAGCCGAAGGGCTGGCCGCTGTTCCTGCGCTGGTTCGCCTTCATGGCCACCTGGACCATGAACACGTGGCCGTCGTGGTTCCCCCGCGGCATGAACCTCGATCACGTCGACTGGGGCGGGGTGATGCTCCACTCCGTCATCCCGGTTCTCGTCCTCGCGCTCAGCGAGGCGTCGGCCGGCTACCGCAAGCACCTCGCCGCGCGCATCGCCGTCCTCGAAGTGACGATCCGTAACTACGAGGGGCACCAGCACGCGGAGCAGCAGGCCGAGCGTGCGGCTGCGGACGAGGCCGAGCGTGCGGCCGAACAGCGGGCACGCGACGAACAGCTCCGGCGCGACCGTGCGGCGGCCGAGGAGAAGCGCGCGGCCGAACAGCGCGTGCGCGACGAGCAGGCGCACAGGAACCGGCTCGCCGAGATCGAGGCGCAGCGTGCGGCCAAGGACGCCTCGGACCGCGCGGCCGAGGAGCAGCGGCAGGCCGCGCACGCTCGGGAACTGGAGCGCCTCGCCGAGGCCACCCGTGCGGCCGAGGCGGAGACGAACCGTGCGCTCGTCCTCGCCCGCGAGGAGGCGAACCGTGCGGCCGCCGATGAGCGGATCCGGTTCGAGCTGGAGCAGCAGGCCAAGGACGCCGACGCGAAGCGTGCGGCCGATCTGGCGATCGCCCAGGCCCAGGCCGAGGCGCTGCGCATCGAGGCAGAGGCGCAGGCCAGGGCGCAGGAGGAGGCCGCACGGATCGCCGCCCGGCAGGAGGAGGAGCGTCGGGCGGAGGCCGCGCGGCGCGCCGCCGAACGTGCCGCACAGAAGGCCGCACAGAACGTGGCGCGGACTGTCTCCGGGGGCGCGCACGGTGGCGACGAGTTCGACGTCGAGGCCGCACGGACGGCCGCGGCCGAGGCGAACATCTCGGCCGCACGGTTCGCCTGGATCGTCGGCGAGATGGCCGCACGGGAGGGCGAGGGGCCGCGCGCGCGGGCCGCACGGATCCGCGGCATGGCGATCTTCGAGGCCGCACGGATCAAGGACGCGGGCCACGACGTCACCGGCGTCGCGCTCGGAACGATCTTCGGCATGGGCGAGCGCTGGGGTCAGGAGCGCCTCGCCGAGGGCTCGAACCGGCTGGTCGACGACCCCGACTTCGCCACCGAGGTGACCGCGTCGCTGCTGCGCGACCTCGACGCCGAAGCCGCCACGCTGTAACCGTATGTGACTGAACGCCGGGTGCCCGGCCGCCCCCTTGCGGGCGGCCGGGCCACGGCCCGGCCACTCCCCGCGGCGCCACGCCTTCGCGGGCCGCCCTTCTTCACCCCCCCATTTCCTCAGTCCCGCCGTCCGGCAGCCGCCGGCCGGTCGCCGGGTCGCGCTCCCGCACGCCCGGCGGCACCCGAAATCCACCCTTTTGTGACCACGGAGGAGCGCCCAACATGGCCGACAACTCGGTCTACAACGATCCCGCGTACGACATCACTAGCGTGCCGAGCTGGAAGACCCCGCCGCTTCACGGCGCCTACGCCCCCAACGCGCGGCTGACGCCCCGAATGAAGGTGGGGCTCGCCGGCGGCGCCGTCGTGCTGGTCGCAACGGGCATGGTCACCTGGTCGCAGTACGCCTCCGCGGAGGCCGCCGCGGAGGTGAAGAAGGCGCAGATCGCCCTGGACGCCTCCCGGCTCGACCTGGAACGCCAGAAGCAGCAGGCCGCCGACCAGGCCAAAGCAGCCGACCAGGAGACCGCGGCACAGAAGGCGCGCCGGGAGGCCGTGCAGGCCTGCGTGGACAGGGCGGCCGGCGCCTACAACGCCGTCGCCGACTGCGGGAAGGCCTTCCCGCAGGTCGACTCCCCCGGCATGGTCAACACCTCCCAGAGGGTCGCCGGCGGCGACAGCGACAGCGGCGCGCCCGTCGGCGGCCTGGTCGTCCTGGGCGGCGCCGGCGCCCTCCTGGCGGCCGGCTGGGCCAAGAAGCGATACGCCCGTTCCTGACACTCCGTGACCTCCCCCCTCCCTCCCCCCTCTCCCGAAAATCCTCCCCATGCCTGCTCATGCACGCGAGAGGGCGCTTTCCCGGCCGGGAGGGGGGAGGGAGGGAGGTCACCCACAGTAAGGAGAAAAGTGGTGGCCGCTGCCCCCGCACCCCACATCCCGCCCCCGCCGACGATCCCGCCGACGGTCCCCTTCACCCCTCCCGTGCCGGCTTCCGCGGCCCCCGAACCCGCCGAACCGGACCTGCCTCAGGCGGCCTCGGAGCCCGCCGCCGACACCGGCGACGACACCCCGCGCAGCGGCCTCGCCCGGGCCCTGACGCCCGTTCACCCCGCCCGTCCCGTCCTCGGCACCACCGCCACCCTCGACAAGGACGGTGGGGCTGACGAGACCACCGCACACACCAGCGGCAAGACCGACAAGACCGACAAGAAGGACCCCGCCGCCTCGACGGCCGCCGTCGAAGGACCCGTTGCCGCCCTGCTGCGCGCGATGGCGGCGCGCCTTGGCCGAACCGGCACGGCCACCAGCGTCAAGCAGCAGCACACCATCACCGAGAACCGGGTCTCCGGGAACTCCACCAACACCACCAACGCGAACAAGCACGACCGCACGGCCAAGGACGAACGCAGCGCGCAGGACCGTTCCCAGCGCGACACCAAGGTCCACGACCTCGACAACAAGACCCGCCAGCACCAAGGGCAGGACCGCCGCGACGTCAAACGGGCCGACGCCACCGACTCCAAAGCCTCCGACGCGCGCAGCGCCAGGGCCGACACCGGATCGAAGACCGCCCGCGACGACCGCAGCAACAACGACAACCGCAACGCCACCGACGCCAAGACCTCAGGCACCACGACGGCGAAGAACGACACCGCTACCCGGCGCGACAACGCCGACCGCAGCAACAACGACAACCGCAACGCCACCAACGCGCGCAGCGCCAAGAACGACGCGGCGTCCCGGCGCAGCGACGACGGCGTCGCCAAGGGCGACCCGAAGGCGCCGAAGACGGACAGGGAGACCGCGGCCGGCCGCGGGGGCGGGCCGTCGAAGCCGGATACCCCCGACGCCACGGGGGACGGCGACGGCCCGCAGGCCGGGAAGACACCCGACACCGCGGACGCCGGGTCCGCCCGCGGTCTGCTCGGCGGGCCCGACGGCGACCGGACCTCCAAGACCGGGCGCGTGAAGGACCTCGCGTCCAAGGCGCGCCGCTGGAAGAAGACAGGCCAGGAGCGGGCCAACGCCCGCGCGGACACGAGCGATGCCACGGCGAAGCAGCAGGCCGGGCCCGGGGACGGCGGGAAGGGCCTCGACGACAAGGGTCTTGGCACCAAGTGGGACAAGGCGGCCCCGAAGCCGACAGACACGAAGTCGCCCGCCCCGAAGCCGCCGCCCACCCCGAAGCCGTCGGCCGCCGACAAGTTCGCCGGGGCCAAGGCGAGCAGCCTGCTGAAGCCCGACCGGTCCACGGCCGCTGGCGGAGCTGGGCCCGAGAAGGCGCCTGGCAAGCCCGAGGCGTCCGGTACGAAGCAGCGCACCGCGGGCGGCAAGACGCAACCGCCGCAGCACAGTTCCACCGCCCCGCCGGGCGAGGCGGCCAAGGGGCCGCGCTCGCTCGCTGCGGCGGTGGAACCCGCCCGGGTGCCCGCGCAGCCGACAGCGGCCGGCACGTCCGATGGCGGCGAACCAAGGAGGAACGCAGTGGGAATGCAGGGCCCGACGATGGCGCCGGTCAACGGGTCGACCGCCGACCTCGCCAAGAAGAACGAGCCCGTCGATGCGCCCGCGAGGACGGGCCAGGCGGAGCCGGCGCAGGTCCTCGAAGTCTCCGCCGGCTTCGTGGAGTTCGAGACCGACAGCGGGCGCAGGGTGATGTCCCGCGGAGAGATCCGCACACTCAAGGCCTTCGAGCGTCGCATGGACACGCAGGCCGGGCGCCTCGCGAAGGTCGCCGAACGCAGCAAGACCGTCAAGGCGGAGGCGGAGGCGATCGCCTCCGAGGCAAAGGCCCTCGCGGAGAAGGCCCGGGGAGTCAAGGGCGGCGAACGGCTGCTGAGGACCCTGAACCGTCTCGCCGAGACCGCGCAGACCACCAGCACGGAGGCCGTCGCGGTCGAGCGGGCCGCGGTGCGCGGCACCGAGTCCGTCAAAACGCTCGTGACCAACGCCGACACCCGGCACGGGATCATCTACCGCGCCGTGGTCGACAGTCCCCTCACCACTCCCGCCGAGCGGGAGTACTACCAGGACAAGGAAGGCAGCTGATGGCGACCACCCTCACCCACCGCCAGCTGAAGCGCGAAGTGCGCCGGCTGGCACAGCGGGCGCGCCGACAGTCCGACGGCTGCGTGAAGCTCGCCGACGTCCTCGGCACCGAGGCCCGGGAGACCGAGCGCATCGCCGAGCAGATCGCCGCACTCAAGGTCGATCAGGCCACGGTCGCCGAGACGAGGGAAGCGGCGCGGACGATGTCGATCCTCGGCGGCCACGCCCGCGTGTTCGGCGCCGCCGCCGCAGAGACCGGCCGATGGGCGTTCGCCACCGAACGGCAGGCGAAGGAGACGCACGACGGCATTCAGGAGGGCGTCGACCGCTCCCCGGTCCAGATGGCCGACCGCACGTGGTACACCCAGGAATAGGAGCAGAAGCGATGACGACCGACAACACCGCCACCGCCGCGGCGCCGCGCAACCCCGCCACTGAACGCCGCTTCGCGATCGCCGAGGTCGCCGCCCCGCTGGCCGTCGCCGCGGGAATGCCGTTCCTGGACCCCCAGGCCGCGACCACCCTGACCACGTTCCTCGCCGCACCCGTCCTGATCGCCGGCGCGAACGCCACGGGCCTGCTGTCAGACGCCGTGCTCGACGCCATCCCCGGCGGCGACATCCTGCGGGCCCACCGGATCCCCTTCGTCGCCTCCGCCGTCGCCACCGCGACTGCCGCGGCCACCGCCACCCTTCAGGGCACCGTCGGCATCGACGCCCTCGTCGCCGGCTGGATGGCGATGCCGTCCCTGGCCGGACTCGTCTCCACCGCCTGGTGGGGAACCGTCGGCTTCACCGGCTTCACCCTGCGCCGGGTCCTCGGCAACAGCCGCCGCCGCAAGGCCGCACCCGCCACGCAGCCCGCCGGCGCGTCCGAGCCCGAGCGAAACCCCGACGTCGACAAGATCCTGCAGAGGTGGCACGCCCACATCTCCGGCGAGTTCGGCACCCACACCGGACAACACCTCTCCCTGCACGCCCTCGGCCCCGAGGCCTGGGAAGGCGTCATCCAGGCCGACCCGGGCCGGCCGGTCACCGTCACCGCCGAGACCGTCTCCGGCGTCTACCGCCTGCCCGCCGACTGGATCACCATCACCGACGGCCCGCACACCAGCTCCAAGCACATCCGCGTGCGCCTCACCGCCCCCACCGAGGAGGAAGCGCAGTACGGAGAGCTGGAAACACTCTGGCTCAAGCGGGTCGGGCGCGCCGGCGGCTGCATGCCCGGCACCCACCTCGAAGGCCTCGTCCCCGACCCCGCCACCGGCGGAGTCGCCGCATGGATCGTCGCCGACGAGGACACCGACGCCATCACCATGCCCGACGCCCACCGCATCGCCGGCGCGCTGCGCAAAACCGCCCTGCTCGTCAGCGTCGAGGCCACCTCCGACCCGCGCCGCGCCAAGCTGCGGATCATGGAGAAGTCCCCGCTTGAGGAGGGCACGCCGCTGCCCGGCGCGAAGGCGCTGCTCGCCAACGACAACGGCTTCGTGCGCCTGGGCGGCGGGGTATCGGGCCGGCCGTCCCGCGCCCAGCTCTTCGACCCCAAGGGCGGCGCCCGTCACGCCCTGGTCGCCGGCGTCACCGGCTCCGGCAAGGGCGGCGTCCTGCAGCTGATCGCCCTGAGCTACCACGTCAACGGGATCGCGATCATCTACGCCGACCCCAAGGGCAGCAGCAATCCCGACGTCGAGGACATGGCCGCCTACGCCGGCTGCGGCCCCGAGGCTGCCATGGGCGCCCTGCGCCTGGCCTACGCGATCCTGCTCCACCGGGTCTCCGAGAGCCAGGAACTGCGCGCCAAGAACTTCGTCGCCGGCCCGGACCGCCCCTACATCGGCGTCATCCTGGACGAGTTCGCCCAGCTCCTCGGCGACAAATCCGCCTACCGGGCAGAGGCCGCCATGATCGTGGCCGCGATCGCCGAGCAAGGACGCTCGCTGGGCATGGCCATGGTGCTCTGCGGCCAGATCCTCAACCTCGACAAGATGGGCGGGGACACCGCCATCCGCGACAACATCTTCTACGGCGGATGCCTGGTCCTGCTGCGCTCCGACAGCGCGCAGACCCACCGCGTCGACCTGCCGGACGCCTTCGACGGCATCGACCCGAGCAAGATCCCCGCCTTCTGGAAGACCGACGACGAGTCGCTGATCTACGACCCCGACGTCGCCGAGGAGGACCCCCGGCGCACCTTCGGCGTCGGCTACATGGTCGGCCCCGACGAACGCGCGGAGATGATGCGCGCGTGGATCCTGGAGTCCGCCGCCGGACTGTGGGACCCCGACCGGATCGCCATCCCGGCCGACTTCCCCGACTGGGACGACCGCGAGCTGATCGCTGCGACCCCCATCCTCGGTGACGACGCCGGCGACGGTGACGACGACTGGATGCCCTCCCCCGCCACCCGCACCACCCGCCGCGAGCCCACCGCCGAGGAGAAGATCCTCGCGGCCCTCGCGGACCGCCGGGACCCGATGGGCAAGGACATCAACTACCTCCACCTCGACGACATCGCCGACATCACCAGGGTCTCCCGCAAGACCGTCGAGAACGCCGCCGGCCGACTCGTCAAGGCGGGCAAGGCCATCCGCAACCCCGAGCGCTCCGGCGAGTACGCCCTCCCCCTCGACGAGCCCGAGTAGCCCGCAGCCCCACCACCCGCCCTCCGTACGGCCCCGCGCACCAGCCCGGGGCCGTACGCACACCCGGACACAGACCCGGACCCCGCACACACCACCCCGAGAGAGGACCACCCATGATCGGCCAGACCACCACGAACCCCGCCCGCCCCACCGCACCCCTCCTCGACTGGCACGCCGGCACCATCGCCGTCGGCCTGACCGCCGACCAGCACCCCGCCCACTACCGCCTCCACACCCCCCGCGGCGCCGCCCACGGCATCGCCTACGGCACCACCGCCACCGGCCGCAGCACCCTCCTGCACCACCTCGTCACCGCCGAGGCCGCCTCCGGCCACGTCGACACCTGGGTCGCCGACCCCGTCGGCGACCTCTCCGACCTCGCCGAGCACCACACCGGCTACTACGCCGGCGGCCTCGACGAAGCCGCCGCCCTGATGCACACCCTCGACCGCGCGATCGAACTGCGCACCCTCGACGCCCACACCCAGCCCGACGGACAGTGGACCCCCACCGGCCCGCACCCGCTGCTGTCCGTGACCGTCAACGACTGGGACGTCCTGATCGCCGAGTACCCCAGCGTGGTCAACACCGCCGAGCGCATCGCCGCCCTCGGCCGCCGCACCGGCATCGCCCTGCGCATCGCCGTCCACCGCCCCGGCCTTGAGAACGTCGGAACCGCCCGCCTGCGCGACACCCTCGCCGCCGGCACCGTCGTGGCCCTGCGTCTCACCGAACCCTGCTGGATCCCCGGCCTGCGCCCCGGTGACGCGGACGCCAGCGAGCTGCCCGTCGGCGTCCCCGGCCTCGCCTACGTCACCGGCACCGGCGCAGCGGCCGTGCACCTGTGGCGGCCCGAGGACACCGCGGGTCAGCCCGCGGCCGTGGCATCCGCCTTCCCCACCGCCGACGCCGCCGAGAAGCTCGGTGCCGGCTACCTCGGGTGGCGCGACCGGCTCGCCGCCCGCCGCCGCGGCGAGCCCGCCGCCGTACCTGTGGCCTGATCCCCCGTCGCCACCCGCCGGACAGCCGCCCGGCGGGTGGCGCCCCGGTCTGGAGTGCTGCGTGCGCCGCCGTCGGCGCCCTGCGCGCTGCAGGCCGCCGAAGGCCGCGCAGGCGCGGCCGCCGGCCAGGCGGCGCCTGGTGTCCGGATTTCCGGACAGGGGCGAAGCCCGGAAAAAGGATTGCGGAAGTTACGTAATTTCCGCTAGCTTGAGTGTGGGGAGCCTGCCTCCGGGTCAAGGCCCGGGAGGCGGTGCGACCCCCCGTTTTCGCCAGCCGCAACCGCAGTCAGACAGCAGAGGGGCGCACCGGTCCCGGTGTCCGGAAATCCGGGCACCGGGACCACACACCGCCTGACGGCCGCCCGGGTGCACGTCCGATCGGGACGCGCGCCCTGCGAGGCACTCAGTCGCGTGCCCTTCGGAAGCCGACGACGGCGCACAGCGCCGACACTTCGCCCCTGGCCGCCGATGCCGCGGCCCGCTTCGAGACCGAGGAACCTGCCGGATGAACCCGACCCGCATCCAGCGCCGCCGCATCCGCGGCTGGCGCGCCCCCGAGGGCGTCGTCTACGTCGGCCGCGGCAGCCGATGGGGCAACCCCTGGGCGTACCGCACCCGTACCGCGCTCGCCCGGGTGCCCGCCCTCGACGGCTCCGCCTGGGAGATCGAGACCCGCATCAGCAGCCACGACCGCCCCCACCCCTACCGGCACCCCGACGGCCGTATCACCGATCACCACGTCCGCTACATGACCCGCGCCGAGTGCGTCGAGCTGTACCGCACCGCCTTGATCCGGCCGACCGACCGGATCCGCATTCCGCAGGGCCACGACGACCGCCCGCGCCTCACCGTCGAGGACGTCCGCCGCGAACTCGCCGGACGCGACCTCATGTGCTGGTGCCCGCCCACGGTGGAGTGCCACGCCGACGTGCTGCTCGCCATCGCCAACGGCCCCGAGGAGTACGTCCGATGAACCCGTCCCAGTCACACAGTCGGCTCACCGGCGACGTTGTCGCCCGCTGGCATTACGACGTCGACCTGTTCGGCGAGCCGTACCCGACCCGGCACCCGGTGCCGGACCACTTCAGGACCGGCGCCGTCACCGCGAGTGAGCTGATGGGGCTGACGCCGGAGCAGGGGCTCGCCGCCGTCGCCGCCCACGAGCTCGGCCACGCGGTGCCGTGGCTGGCCTGCGGCCTGCGGGTGCGCCGGATCAGCATCGTCCCGGACGGCCGGCTCGGAGGGCACGCCATGGCACTGCCGACCGGGGTGGACGACGAGATCCGTTGGCAGGCGGTCGGCGTGGCAAGCGGGGAGCGGGCGGAGGACCGGTGGCTGCGCGAGGCGGGACTGTGGAGCCCGGACCGGGCTGCCGTCACCGAGATGTCCGCCTGCCAGGACCGTGCCTGGCTGATGGAGCACACCACTCCCCGCCCCACCTTCGGCAGCGGTGACGGCCTCGACTTCACGGTCCTGCACGACATGGCGGACTCGGTGCTGGACCAGGTCTGGGGGCGACTGACGGCGGCGCTGCCGGTCCTTGTCCGGCAGCGGGTCATGTCCGGCGAGGAGCTCGCCGAGTGCACCGGCCTGCCTTTCCCGTCCCGGCGCTGACCGGCCCCGGCGCAGCCTCCGACCGGAGCGACCATGCCGATCCGTCCCGAGAACCGCCACCGCTACCCCGAGAACTGGGCGGAGATCAGCCGTGCCGTGAAGGAGCGCGGCCACTGGCAGTGCGAGTGCCTCGGCGAGTGCGGCCGGGGCACGCACGAGGGCCGCTGTCCCAACCGGCACGGCCGGCCTGCCTACGGCACCGGCTCGACGGTCGTGCTGACGACCGCGCATCTCGACCACACGCCGGAGCACTGCGACCCGGCCAACCTGCGCGCTATGTGCCAGGGATGCCACCTGCACTACGACCGCGACCATCACCGCCGGACCGCCGCCAGAACCCGACGCGCCGCCGCCGAGACCGCCGGCCAACTCGCCTTCTTCGAGGAGCACCCGTGACCCTCACCGCCCCCGGCCGACAGCCGGCCCTGACGGAGCAGCCCCGGCCCGCCGCCGAGACCCTCCTCGACACCCGGACCGGAGCCGTCGCCATCGGCACCCGCGCCCACGGCATCCCCGTGCGCGTTCCGCTGTGGCACGACGGCACAGCCGTCCCCCTGAGCATCACCGGCGACCCCGGCACCGGAGCCGAGCGGATCCTCCGCAACCTCTGGGCCGCCGAGCACGCTTGCGGCCTGACCCGCAGCCTCGCCGCCGGCGACGACCTCGACCCGGACGAGCCGCACCTCGACCGCTGCGCCACCACCGCGCAGGAGACCCGAGAGCTCCTCGCCGCCGTCGCCGAAGTCGCCCGCGCCCGCCGGTCCGCGGCGGTCCGCTTCCGTCCCAACGGCGAGACGCCGCTCCTGACCCTCACCCTCACCGGCTGGTCGCCGTTCGACGCCGCCACCGTCGCTCTCGCCGCCGAAGTCGCCCGGACCGGACCGGCCGCCGGGATCTCCCTGCGGATCGTCCACCGGCGCCACGTCCGCGCCGCCTACGGCTCCGACGCCCTGTTCGCCGCCATGAGCCGCGGAACCCGCATCGTGCTGCGCAGCACCCAGCCCGACATCGACCTCGGGGACGGCCCGACCACGATCCCCGAGCGGGACGCCGGCACCGGATTCCTGAGCACCCCCCGGAACCGCCGGGCCCGTTCGCCGTTCTGCACGTGGCGGGCCGACACTCCAAGGAGTGCGGAAGTTACGTAACTTCCGCTATGCTTGGATGTACTCGCCCATCCAGGCCCACGCGAAGGGGAAGACCACCGTGAACCGCTACGAACTGACCGAAGGCGTCAGCACCCTGATCGGCCACTACCTCGACAACGTCGAGCCCGAGGAGTACGACACCGACGACCTGGCCGAGCAGATCCTCGCGGCCCTTGAGCGCGCGGGCGTCCCCGTGCCCGCCGACGACTGAGAGCCCTCCCGCCCACGCCGAGGCCCGCACCGCCAGCCACACCACCCGAGAGGCCATCACGGCACCGCTGGTCACCCTCTCCGTCCTCGCTTCCGCCCTGGCCGCCCTGGCCGCCGAAGCCGGAGCGCAGCTCTCCTGACCGCCCAGACCAGGGGCGGGCCGTGCGCCCGCCCCTGCTGCAAAGGAGCCCCGTGCAACCCCGTCTCGACCTCGACTTCGACCTTGAACCCCAGCGTCTCCCGGCATTCCTCGACGCCGTCCTAGCCGCGGCCGAAGAGCGGCCCCTGATCGTTGACAGCTTCTGCTGCCAGGGCGGTGCCACCCTCGGCTACGGGCTCGCCGGCCTCGACTCCCACCCCCGCGGCTTCTACGTCGTGGGCATCGACATCGACCCCCAGCCCCGCTACTGCGGCCCGGCGTTCATCCGAGGCGACGCCCTCGCGGTCCTCGCCGCGATGACCCCCTGGATCCGCCGCCACGTCCTCTTCGTCCACGCCAGCCCGCCATGCCAGGGCTACAGCGACACCCAGGTCCTTCGCGGGCGCGACCACCCCAAGCTGATCGGGCCGGTCCGCGAACTCCTCACGGGCACCGGCGTCCCATGGGTGATCGAGAACGTCCCCGGCGCCCGCGCCCACATGAACAGCCCGGTCGTCCTGTGCGGCACGATGTTCGGCCACAAGACCTACCGGGACAGGTGGTTCGAGTCCGGCGGAGGCCTCGTCCTCGACCAGCCGCACCACCCCCGCCATGACCTGCCTATCACCCAGATGGGCAGGCCCCGCCGCGTCGGGCAGATGGCCCACTACGTCGGGAACTTCTCCGGTGTCGCCGAAGCCCGCAACGACCTCGGCGTCCCCACCATGAACCGTGACGGCATCAGGGAGTGCATCCCGCCGTCCTACGCGCGATGGGTCGGACTCCGCGCAGCCGCCCAGTTCCTCCCCCGCACCCAAGCCGGAGCAGCAGCATGACCGCCGTGATCTACCGCGCGATCCAATGCGAAACACCGGACTGCGACACCGAATGGGGAAGCCCACTGCCCGCCCCCACCATGACCGAGCTGCGCGCCTTCCTCCGCACCCGCGGATGGAGTCGCCGAAAGCGCCGTGACTACTGCCCGACCTGCACCGCGCAGCCCACCGCCCCGCCGCCGCCCGCCCCGTCGTAGGGTGCCAACCGCACCGGCAACCGCGGTGCGCGTGGCCAGCGAGCCGACCACCCGCCGACCCCGAGAGGCAGACGAACGACCATGACCGACGAGCAGCCCAAGAAGGCAACCATGCGGCCCCGCAGCGCCCCCAAGCGCTACGCCGCCACCGCCGGGGCTCCGCCGGTCAAGGCGACGACGGCGGGCAAGGAGCGCAAGACGGTCAACGTCCTCGGGCCGGTCTGGGAAGCGTCCGCGGACCGGGCGAAGGAGCTCCGCCTCTCGGTCTCCGCGGTCGTCGAGCAGCTCCTCTCCGAGTTCAACGAGGGCACCTTCGAGTTCTACGAGTCCGGCCTCCTCGTGCCCCCGAAGCCGACCGCCGATCAGGCCCGTAACGTCCTGCACGACGCCGCCCGAAAGGTCGTCAAGAAGGCCGGGATCGAGAAGGAGACCGCGGCCGCGCTGGTCGAGTCCCTCGTCGGTGAGCTGGCTGCCGCGCTCCAACAGGCCGGCTACCTTCGTGCCGTCCTGCCGCTCGACCGGATCGACGCCGACCTCGCGGCCATCCGCGGCCACGTCGAGCAGACCTTCGTTCCAGCCCTCGGCTGGACCGAGGTCCCGACCGTCGTCCACACCGGACAGGCCGCCCGCCGTAGCGCCGATGCCCTGCAGAACGCCGGCCACGCCGTCGCCCTGCTGCGGGACGCCGTCGCCGGTGACACCGTCCGTCGGCACCTGGCCGCCGCGGCCGGCCTGCTCGACGATGCGCGCCGCGACGCTCCCGACGGCGTACCGGCCGCCGCCGACCGCATCGCCGACCGCATCCACCAGGCCGCCGACGAGGTTGCCAAGGCCGCGAAGGCACAACAGCGCGTCTCCTGACCCACCCCAGCCCCGAACTGGGCCCGGTACCAAGCGGACTGCCTGAAACTGCCCCGCTGTCGGTGCCGGGCCCTAGTGTTGTCTACGGCAGAAACGCCTGCCCGCACCGCCGCCGACGCGACCACGCCGCACGGCCCGACAGCGAGTGCAAAGGTTCCCCGAATCGCGATGATCCATCCCTTGACCCGTCACCACGGGCGGGGAAGCGTGGGCCCCGCCAGAAGGAGACGGCATGACCCGCAATCGCGCCCGCAAGATCGACACCCGCCGGAACGCCGCCGACAACGGCCTCACCTACGCCCAGGCCGCCCAGGTACTCGCCGCGCAGGTGAAGCGTCGGCCGGAGATCCCCGAGGGCGGCTTCGTCCTCGACCTCTGGGACGGCAGCGAGGACGACGAGGCCACGTACCCCGAGCCGCGGTGCATGGGCTGCTTTTGCGACCTCCCCATCGGCGTGCCGAACGTCGTGCTCCCCGAGGTCCTCCGGGTGCCGGGAGGAGGGTCCCCCTACGGCCTGTGCCGCCGCTGCCTGCCGGACCTGCGCGAGAGGCTGCAGGAAGCCGAGCGGATCCTCGCCGCGCAGGTGAAGCGTCGGCCGGAGATCCCCGAGGGCGGCTTCGTCCTCGACCTCTGGGACGGCAGCGAGGACGACGAGGCCACGTACCCCGAGCCGCGGTGCATGGGCTGCTTCCTCCCCGACCTGCTGGTCGGCGTGCCGAACGTCGTGCTCCCCGAGGTCCTCCGGGTGCCGGGGGGACGGTCCCCCTACGGCCTGTGCCGCCGCTGCCTGCCGGACCTGCGCGAGAGGCTGCAGGAAGCCGAGCGGATCCTCGCCGACAACTGAGATGTGAGCCCGGGCCGGCGAAGTACTGCCGGCCCGGCATCCTCCCGAAGGTGCCCGACCCCCGACCAGGGGTCGGGCGCCTTGCTGTTTCAGGGGTTGTTCACGGGGAGGTCCCGCAGCACGTCGAGCCAAGGGCCGAGCCCCCGGCGAGACCGCGCCGCTCTCACGCCTGCCGCGTCGCACCGCCGCCGGCCCGCACATCCGGTGCCGGGTGCCTCCCGCAGCGGCAGGCGGGCCACCTGGCGTCGGGGTGGTAGGCGAGCGGGTCGGTCACGGCACCGAGCTCGACGGCCGGCGGCGGTGCGCTGCGGGTACCGTCGGCGGCGACCGTGTACGAGGTGATGCGAAGGCCAGGGCGCCGCGCCGCCAGCGGGACGAAGTCCGCCGACACCGCGCTGCGCTCGGCGCTCACGCCGCGCTCCCGCCGACCGTGGCGCGGTCCCCGCTCACCAGCACCGTCAGCCGGAACGACGGCACCCGGCCGGGGACCCGTGCCCAGAGCAGCCCGTCGAGCGCCATGGCCGGGACCCGCCCGAGGAACTCGGCCGCGGCCTCAAGGGCCCCGTCCTGGGAGAGACCGGAGCGCTCGACCGCGGCCAACGCCCGGCCGGCACCGCCCTCCCGGTTGACGTACACGGCGGTCCGGCACTCCCTCGGCTCCGCATGATGGGTCGCCCCCGCCGCCTCGCCGAGCACCGGGTCGACGGCGGAGACCAGTACGGTCAACCGCTGCTCCCACTGCCCGTCGACATCGGGCACCCGGGCCCACAACAGCCCGTGAAGCTCCATCTCCGGGGCCGCCCGCAGGAACTCGGCGGCGGCCCGCAGAGCGCCCGGAACGGTGGCGCTCAGGCACTGGACGGCGGTCAGGGCACCGACGGCGACGTCGTGTTCGCCGCTCTCCTCGACGCGGGCCACCGCCCGCCCCGCCCCGGCGACCGTGCGCACCAAGTCGCGGCCGAACCCCGGCAGCGCCGCGTCCCGGTCCGCTTCGACGGCCGGCGCCGCAGCGCCCCGCAGGACGGGCAGAACCTCGGCGGTCTCCGGCTGCAGCTCCGAGTCCCCGGCCGGCTTTGCACTGGGAATGATCGTCATGACCGGAATGTAGAGCTGGCCCGCAGGTCCGGACCCGCACGAAGCGTGCGGGTCGAGCGCGGCAAGAGAACAGCCGCTCGGCTGGCGCCGGCCCCGTTGAGCATCGGTGCAGGCGTCATACCGGCCCGGTCAGAGCTTGAACCCCTGGCGTCGCAGCTGTTCGCGCATCTCGCCGAGGTTCTTCCTCGCCGCCTTGAGGTTCTGGTCGGCGTAGGCGATGGTGCTGGTCACGGTCTCCTGGTCGATCTCGGAGCGGTTCAGCAGGTTGAGCAGGTTGGAGGCGACCAGCATTGCCGGGCCAGCCACGTCGGTGAACATGCGGCCCTCGCCGTCCACCGCCTCGTGCAGTTCGACCGCCGTACGGTTGATCCGGTCGCCCAGAACCACCGCCCAGCCGCGGGCGGCCCCGCGAGGGTCGCCGCCGGCGTAGGCGATGAGCACGGACAGAAAGCCCTCGGCGGCCTTGTCCAGCTCGGTGCGCTCCAGCTTCCGAGAGTGCGTCTCGGCCATGGCCAGCAACGCGCCGAGCAGGAACACCCGGTCGCTACCGCCGGGGTGGTCGCCCAGATTGCTGAAGCCCAGGGCAGCCAACGCGGTGCGCAGTTGTTCCACAGTGGGCAGCCGGTCATCGTCGTGCGTCATGGCAACTCATCGTGGCACAACCGGTGCTGGGGACACGCCGTCACCGCCTGGCGGCCCTTCGCCGGGCAGGGCGCACCTTGCCTGGCGCCATGCTGGTCAAGCTCCTTCACTCCCACACCGCCTCTCCGACACCTCCGATGTGGACGAGGTCGTCGAGCAGCGCCGCGCCGCGCGGTTCGCCGAACTCCGACCAGGAGCGCGGCGCCGAAGGAGGGTTGGGGATGTGCGGGGACTGTGCCATGGTCGGACGGTAGCCGCGCTACAACTGAGAGTGCCCACACGGACCGTGTGGGCCGACTCGCACCCAGGGACACCGCATGGGCTCCGACATCGGCCGCCGCGTCGCCTACTGGCGAAACCGCCGCAACATGACGCAACAGCAGCTCGCCGCCCGGATGCGCCGCTCACTGCGGTGGATCGAGGCACTGGAAGGCGGGCACCGGCAGGCCGACCCCCAACTGTCGGTACTGGAGAGCGCAGCCCGGGCCCTCGGGGTCCCGATCGAGCGTCTCATCTCCGACGACCCCGGCCGCGACTGCATCGACGCGACCGAGCTCGACGCGCTGCGCGCCGTCCTGCAGCGCTACGACGTCGTCACTGGCGCCGCCGACCCCGACCCTTCCGAGCCGGCGCCGGTCGCGGACCTGCTCGCCCGCTACGCCCATGGCCGGCTCGCCTTCCAGGCCGGGCACTTCGGCGCGCTGGGGCGCCTGGTGCCCGACCTGCTGGTCGACGCCACCCGGGCCGCCGCCCGGCACGACGGCGACGAGCGGCTCGGCGCCTACCGTGTGCTCTCCCTGACCTACGGCCTGACCGAGGCCGCCGCGGCGAAGTACGGCGCGGGCGACGTCGCGCTCGTCGCCGCTCACCGGGCGGTGCTGATGGGCGAACGCTGCGGCGATCCGGTCGTGATGGCGAGTGCCGCCCGGCAGTTGGCCGACGCCATGACCCACGGCGGCCAGGGCGAAGCCGCCGTCGCGGTCGCGCTCGGTGCAGCGGACCGGCTGGAGGCCGACCTCCTTGCCGCCGGCCCCGACGGGCTGTCCTGCCTGGGGATGCTCTACCTCAAGGCCGCCATGGCGCAGTCCGGCGCCGCCGAGCTCGGCGACGACCGGCTCGCCCTCGCCGTTCCCGGTCTCCTCGACCAGGCGGACGAGCACGCCGAGCGCCTCGGCTACGACGGCAACCACATGTGGACGGCCTTCGGACCGACCAACGCCGCAATCCACCGCGTCGCCGCCCAGGTCCAGCTGAGCGCCGGCGCCGAGGCGGTCGCCACCGCCGCCGCCATCCCCGCCCCGGCCCGCGCGGCCCTGCCGCGCGAGCGCCGAGCCCATCACCTGGTCGACCTGGCACGCGGTCATCTGCAGGCCGGGCAGCGGACCGAGGCGGTCGACGCCCTGCTCGCCGCCGAGTCCGAGGCGCAGCAGGAGGTGCGCTGCCGCCCGCGCACCCGCGCCCTGATCGAGGACCTGCGCACCCTCGGCGCCGGCAGCGCCGAGGGGCGGTTGCGGGCGCTGGCCGGGCGGTGTGGACTGCCCGGGTGACCACAGCCCGCACGCTCTACCTGATCGCCTGCGCCGCCCCGCCGGCCCGTGACCTCGAAACCCCGATCCGCGCCGCCCAGGCGGCCGGTTGGGACGTCTGCGTGATCCTCACCCCCTCCGCCCACCGCTGGGCAACGGAGGACCCCGGCGCCGGAATCGACCTCGCGGCCCTCGCCGACCTGACGGGCCACCCCATCCGCCACAGCTACAAGCTGCCCTCCCAGCCCGACGTGCTGCCCTCCCCGGACGCGATCCTCGCCGCCCCCCTCACGTCTAACAGCCTCAGCAAGTGGGCGGCCGGCATCTCCGACACCCTCGCCCTCGGCCTGCTGACGGAGGCGATCGGCCTGCGCATACCGATTACCGCCCTGCCCCACTTCAACGCCGCGCAGGCCGCCCACCCGGCCGTCACGCGCAGCGTCGAGACGCTACGCGGCGCCGGCGTGACCGTCCTCCTGGGCCCCGGCGGCTTCGAACCGCACCCGCCCCGACAGAGCCACCTGCACGCCTATCCCTGGCCGGCGGCCATCGCCGCCCTGCCCGCCTGACACACCCTCCGACGGCGCCCGGCCCCTCACCTCGGGGACCGGGCGCTCCTCGTGCCTGCGAGGATCGCTGCACGGTGCGCCCGGTGCAGGGCGCACACGGCACGACGAAAGGGGGAGGAGTGACCGAGGTGGACGCCCTGGCGTTGCCCGGCCCGCTCGACGGCCTGCCCGGCGGGATGCTCGCGGGCGGAGGAGGGCTGCTGCTGGTGCTGCTGGTGGTCCTGGCGATGTTCGCCAACGCGAACAAGAGCCCGCAGGCGCAGAAGGAGTTCAACGAGGCGATCGAGCGGGTCCTCGGCACGCTCGGCCGCGGCATCGGGCGCTACGTCTCCGGCCGCGATCTGACCGGCGAGCCGCGCAGCGCGGCGACGTGGTGGCGGGCAGGCCCGCCCGCACCCGACGACCGGCGCACCGAGACCCCGGTCGCCCTCCTCGGCCTCGATCCGGCGACGCCGGCGGCGGTCTCCCTCGCCAAGCCCCGGCCGCGCGGCCGCGCAGCCCGGACCGCCTTCGCGCTGACGGCGCCCGTGCGGATCATCGCGGGCGCCGCGGCGGGCCTGGGCAGGGTCCTGCGGATCTGGCACCGATGGCCGCGCTCCGCCCGCTCGGCGCTGCGCCTGGCGCCGCTGGTCGTCGCGTGGGGCTGGTGGCGATTCCCGCAGGAGACCAGGCTCGTCCTGATCGCGATCGCGGCCGCGGTGGTGCTGGCCGCGCTCACCGGTCCGTCGGGCCTGCGGTGGTGGCCGGCCCCGAAACCGGTGTGGACAGATGGACAAATCTACGGACCCGGCGTGTGGACCGGTCTTCGCCAGGCGCTGCGATTCGAGGACGGCGAACCCGACCGGCGGTGGCTCCACATTCCCGACGACACCACCGCGCAGGGCGCGAGAATCGTCCTGCGCATTCCGATCAAATGGCCGGGAACGCCGGAGGCCCGGGCGTTCGTCGAGCGGGTCGTCGAGGAACGGGTTCCCGGCGAATGGGTCGCCCAATGGGAGCGCACCACGCGCGAGCACTACGTCGTATGGACGCCGAAACCCAAGCCGAAGCAGAAGCCGAAACTCCCGGACTACGTTCCGTGGAGGTCGACCGGCGACCCGCGCCGGGTCTTCATCGGCCTTGCGATCGAAGGTTTCGACATCGTGGAAGTCGTGATCGAGACTCAGAGCGCAACCCCGCACTGGGGCGTGGCCGGTGCCACCGGTTCCGGGAAATCAACCGTGCTCTACATTCCGGTGGTCCACGGCCGCCAGAGCGGCGAGCTGATCGACGTCCTGGACACGAAGCGCAATTCGCTGATCGAGGCCGACGGGCATTCGGGTGTCCGTATCCACAAGGACGCCAAGGCCTGTATCGCGGCCTTCGCCGAATTCCTGGTCAGCATGATGGCGGCGGAAGCGGCCATGGAGCGCGGGGCCGACCCGGCGCTCCGCGCCATGCTCGTGCCCCGGACCCTCGTTGTCGACGAGCTCCCGACGCTCATCAAATTGGCGTACACGTGGTGGCGGTACGGGCTCAAGGGCAAGGGCACACCGCCTTTCCTGGACTGGCTCGGCATCATCCTGCTTCAGGGCCGGTCGAGCGGTCACCGGGTCGTGGTGGGAACGCAGCAGTTCGCCAACTCGTATTTCGGCGGCACCATGGAACGGGCGCAGATCGGAACGCGCATTGCGGTCGGTCAGCAGGACCGGATCAGCTGGGGAGTTGCTTTCGGGCAGTCCACTCCGGTCCTCGGGATCGACTCGTCGGTGAAGGGCCGCGGCGCCTATACGGACAACCGCCTCCACCCCGACGGAGATCACCTGTACGTCCGCGAGGTCCAGCCCTGCTACATCACCCCGGAAGTGTCCCGCCTTCTTGCGCAATGCCCGCCCGCGCCCGGGTGGTTCGACGCCGGGGAGATGGCTCCGTGGGTCACGCCGGAGGTTCTGGCCACCGTCAACGAGATGGCCGCGACCGGCGACTTTCTGCCCGGCGGCCGGTTCGGGCCGGGGTCGCGCAGGGCTGTCGCACCGGCGGCAGGCGGGGCGATCAGCGCGGGTCTTCCCACGTCACAGCACACGACACCGGCGGACGCGACAGCCGAGGCGACAGCTGGCGCGACAGCACCGGGCCCGCAGGAGGCGCCGGCCGAGGACGTGCTCCCGGTGACCTACTCGCTCGCCGAGGCCTACGAGAAGCAGATCCTCCCGTGGAAGGCTTCGACGGCGCGCACGTATTTCAAGCGGGGCGTCGAGCGAGGGATCGAGCCGCCCGAGGGAATCAGCGACGGCAGCACGCAATTCTTCAGCGAGGAGGAACTCCGCGGCTGGCTCGCCCGGTGGGAGCAGTGGCAGAAGGACAACAAGATCCGCAACCAGCGAAAGCCTGCCGATGACGCGAATCAGGAGGACGGCGTAGCCGGATGACCGACGGGGCCGGACACAGGGGAGACCCTGGTCCGGCCCCCTGCATTACCCCACCGATCCCGGGCGATCCCGGCCCCCGCCGGCGGTCGCCCGGAAATCCCTGGGCATGGGCCGCTTTACTCGCGGTCGGCCGAAGCGGGGACTGGAGGGCGAGACAAACGGACCACGGCGGATGTCCCGGCCGGAACGGCGCCGTGAGACGTCCGAGCAACGGTCGAAGAAGATCCGAGGCGGGCCCAGCCGGTGGCCTTTTGGAACAGGCTCCGGGAAGATCCGGTAAGGGCGGCGACTCCTCGCGCCGAATGCCCCTCAAGAATCTCCCGGAGCGCCGAAGTCGGGACACTGCCGCTGCGCCTCGACGGATAACGGACCGCCTGGTTTCACGGCGGGGCGGGGAACCCGTAAGGACGTCAGGAACCCGGCTGATACCCGGAATTCGGCGGCCAGGATGGGAACCCACCGAAGCGGGACTCTCTGCCGTCCGGTTTCGACGTCACAGTAGGTCGACGCCTGGACGTGCAGCCGCCGTGCAATATCAGTCTGACGCATCCCGGCCGCGACGCGCAGTTCCCGCAAGGTGGGGAGAATCCCGCCTTCAATGATCTCCCGAACGGAAACGCCGAAAAGATCCGCCAGCCGCCCCAGACGAGACGGCCGCGGCGGTCTTCCCGTGGTCTCCCACGTCGACACCGCCGAGCGCGAACAGTCGAGCGCATCGGCAACCTGAGCCTGAGTCATTCCGTGCTGAATCCTCAGCTCGCGGAGTCGACCACGACGTATCCGCATACGGCCACCTCTCGTTGTCCGACCGGCCGGGGGCCGCACTCTATCCGGCACGCACCGAACCCGGATGCGCATCCCGCACCTCCTCCCGCTACGCCGGAAGCGTTACGAAGTTCTTTGACGAGGCGTTTACAGAGGGCCTATGGTCGATCACCTGTGCGTCAGGGGTGGCGCAGGGGGACGGGGAGGACGGGTCATGCCCAGCGTTGCCAGGATTTTCCGGCTGCTCGCCGGACTGCCGGAACCCGCCGCCCCGGGACCGGCCGAGCAGCCCCCTCACGCGCCGCTCCCCCCGCCGGGCACCGGCGCCGTACCGTCGCCGCCGTCGAACCCCTGGGATGCAGCCGGGCGCGACCTCGCCGCCCGGACGAGCCGTCAAGGCGCCGCCTCCGCGACCGAGGTGCGGCCGCCGGTCCCGGCGCCCGCTGTGCCGTGGGTGCCGCAAGACGAGAAGTCCGGGGCCGTCTTCGCCCGTCGCCTCGGCCGTGGACTGCTGTGGACCGTGGTGGGGCTCGCCGCCATCACCGGAATCCGGTCGTGGATCATCCCGCCGAAGGCCCCCATCGCCGCGGCTCCGGCCCCGGCGTCGACCGGCCCCGCATACCCGGTCGAGGCCGCGCAGGCCCTCGCCGGCCGGTTCGCCCGCGCCTACCTGACGTGGGATGAGGCGGCCGCACCGCAGCGGGCGCAGGCCCTGGCCGGTCTGCTGCCCGCCGGTGCCGACACGGGGATGGGCTGGGACGGCAAAGGCCGTCAGGACGTGGTGGACATCGTCGCCGACGCGGTGAGCCCCGGCCCGCAGGGCCAGGCCCGGGTGCGGGTCGACGTGCTGGTCCGCCCCGCCGCGACCGCACCCGCAACCCCGCCCCCTGCCGCCGGCGCCCCGGCTCCGGCGTCGGCCGCCACGCCCGCCGCCGCGTTCTGGGTGGCCCTGGAGGTTCCGGTCGCCACCGCCGCCCCCGGTCGCCTGGTCGTCAGCGGGCAACCCGGTCTCGTCGGACTGCCGGAGCACGGCCCCGCCCTGCAGCGCCCGGCCGCCGTCGAAGCCGACTCCCCGCTCAGCACCGCCACGCAACCCGCCGTCGAGGCGTTCTTCAAGGCGTATGCGACCAGCGGCAGCGGTGGGGCGCCCGCGGTGACCGCGCCCGGCGCCGTCCTGCCGCCGCTGCCCGCGGGGATCGAGTTCCGGTCGATGGCCGCGTGGACGATCGACAAGGGGGACGGGACGGACCGCACCGGCACCGCCCGCGTCTCCTGGGCCCTGGCCGGCGCCCAGATCGAGCAGACGTACCGCGTCACCCTCACCCGGGTGTCCAGCACGGCCGCTGCGACGTGGCAGGTCTCGGCCGTCAACGGCGGCGCCACCGGCTGACCGGCAACGTCCCGGCCGGCGGAGCCACTTGGGCGCAGTCCCGCGTCATAATCCCTGATCACTTGCACCTGCTCGAAGGGGAATCGAAGTGCAACACCTCGCCGCTACACAGCTCGCGCTGACCGACTTCGGCGCATTCAAGACGTGGGGTCTCCTGGTCGTCGGGAACGCCTTCTTGCTTTTCTGCGCCTTCCGGCTGGTCGGCCAGTTCATGAAGGAGGAGTGGGGGAAGATGACTTCCACCATCGTGGCTGCCGTGATCGTCGTCGGCTTCGTCTGGTTTCCGGACACGGCTAAGACCCTGCTCGGCGACATCTTCACCAAGATCACCGGGAACACCTGATGGCCCGCACGGGGCGGACCTACACCCGGCACTTCCAGCTCGAAACGCGCCAGCACGAGCTGTTGGGCGTCGACCTGGGCGAGGGCGCGCCGCGCCGCGCACTGATCCTCGGTCTGATCCTGTTCGCTGCGTGGGACGGCCTGTTGCTGCTCGTCCTCGGTCTGCCAAGCCGGTTCACGTTCACGCTGTACGTCGCCCCGCCGGCGCTGGCCGTCGGATTCGGGGCGCAGCACAGCCGCAGCCTGGACCGCCGGTGGAACCTCACCCGGTGGGCCATCACGCTCCGGTACCTGCTCCTGGGGCACCGCCCGATCATCTGCGGCGGACGCCGCGCGGCGCACCGCTCCGAGTGGCTGGGCCGCCGCGCTCGCTGGGGCAGCCGCCTCGACCTCCTCCTCCGCTCCCCGCTCGGCGGCCTGGTCGAGCGCTGGCTCGGGCCGGAGGACCGCATCCCCTCCGCCTCCGGCGTTCCGCTGCGGCTGGACGCCCGCCCGCGCCTGTACGGCCCGGACGCGGTGGGCAAGGCCTACGGCCGCAAGGCACTCCACAACTAGCCAGAGCTTCAAGGGGGCACGCGCATGACACTCGCGCAGAAGATCGGACAGTTCATCGGCATGGGCGGGGAGCGGTCGGCCCCGCCGCCGCGCTACACCGCCCTCGCGGACGGCCTGATCCTGACGGACGCCCACGCCGAGGCCTGGTACGTGCTGGGCAGCTCGAACACGGACCTCATGTCCGAGCCCGCCCGGGACGCCGAGCTCGACCAGGCGATCGCCGCCCTGACCCACACCCTGTCCGGGATGGACTGCCACCTGCGAGTGCTGTGGTCACCCCTGCACGCCGCCGACTACATGAACGAGGCCGAGGCCATGTTCGCCGCCGGCGACTGGCAGCGGTGGGCCGCCCTGCGTGTGCGCCGCCTCGAACAGATCGGCCTGCCCTCCCGTCACCTGCTGCTGGGGGTCAAGCTCACCGAGCGCACCGGCGCCGCCCAGTCGGCCGGCCGCCGCACCGTACAGGAGGGCCTCGGGATCGGTGCCCCCTCGCTCAGCAACCGGGAGCTGGCGAAGCTCGACGCCACGATGCGCCGCCTCGGCCGCCGGCTCGAAGCGTCGCCGTGGAAGGCGCAGCCCGCCAGCGTGGAGATGCTGGCGTGGATGATCTCCCGCGAGCAGCACCGGGCCGCCCCGATCCCGGCCGCGCCCCGCGGGCAGATCACCGGCGCGCAGCTCGCCACCCTCACCCGCGGGCGCATCCTTCCCTATCCGGACCACCTGCGGGTGGTCGGCGCGGACGGCAAGGTCGTGGCGTGGACCGCCACGCTGACCATGACCGGGTTCCCCGAGGAGATGACGGTCCCCGGCGCCGGCGAGTGGCTGCGGGTGCTCTCCGAGATCAACTACGTGCCGGAGCCCACCGGCGACGACGACGATCCGGACGCGCTGATCCTGCCCGTGAGCCCCGAGGCGAGCGTCCGGTTCAAGGTGCAGCACAAGAGGGACGCGATCAAGACCGTGGAGGACGCGCGCCGCGCCGCCAAGGAGCAGCGCCGCTCGGCGGCCCGGCACAGCGCGGAGGACCCCGGCCGGGAGATCGCCGAGACCGAGGACACCATGGCCGGCCTCACGCGGGAC
The DNA here is from genome assembly GCF_040650235.1 of Kitasatospora sp. NPDC048722. Classification (NCBI taxonomy): domain Bacteria; kingdom Bacillati; phylum Actinomycetota; class Actinomycetes; order Kitasatosporales; family Streptomycetaceae; genus Kitasatospora; species Kitasatospora sp. NPDC048722. The sequence continues at coordinate 12,551 of NZ_JBEZGX010000060.1, read as the reverse complement.
ATGCGTCGCGACGACGTGACGCTCGTGGAGGATCACCCGCGACTGGTCGTCACCTCTACTGTCAGCCTCGCCGACCTGCGCGCCCGGATCGACGCCGTGGTCGACTACTACGGCGGCACCGGCATCGACATCGACCCGGCGGAGGACGAACAGAGGGAACTGTGGCTGGAGACGCAGCCCGGCGACCGACTGCGCATCCCCGACCTGGGGCACGTACGGGACGTCACCGCGCTGGCAGGGTCCTGGTTCTGGGGTGGTGCCCGCGTCGGTGACGACGAGGGGCCGATCGCCGGTTACCTCACCGGCAGCACCCCGGGGCCTTTCAGGAACGACGTCACCGGCGGGTCCGACCGCGGCGACGCGACCACGACCGCCTACGTCGGCCGGTCCGGGCGCGGCAAGTCCACGGCGGTCATGCTCAGCACGTTGGACGCGGCCTTCCGTGGCGCCTTCACCCTCGCCCTCGATTTCAAGGGGGACCTTGGCGGGCTCACCGTGGCCGCCGCCGAGTACGGCCTGCCTTCCCGTCTGGTCGAGACCGGTTCCAGGTACGCCGGGTTCGCCGACCTGTTCGTCCTGCTCGCCGGTGAGGCGAGCGAGCGCGCACAGATCGAAGTCCCGGCACAGCTCGGCATCGCCCTGCCCCCGCACCTGCGCGCCCGCGGCGCCGAGACCCCGATTCAGAAGGCAGTCAACGCCGTCGTTGCCGAAGGAAACCCGGCGACATGGCGTGTGATCGAGCACCTGCGCGCCTCCTCCGACCCGCTCGCCAAGGAGGCCGGCGACGCGCTGTTCGAGCTGGCACAGACCGGCGTCGGCGCCCCGTTCATGGGTCGGCCGACATCGGAGACGATCCCGCTGCGCCCCGAGCCCGGCGTGTGGGTGGTGCAGATGCCGGGGCTGAGCCTGCCCGATCTGGAGACGGACCGCGAGGACTGGAACGTCAGCCAACGCCTGTCGGTGGCGTTGATGCACAGCATGCTCGCGTTCGGCGTGGTGACGGCCGGCCGCAAGGATCTGCGAGGCCTGCGGAAGTTGGTGGCAGTGCCCGAGGTGCACGTTCTCACCGCGACCCGTGAGGGTTCGGCCTTCCTCTCCTACGTCGCCCGCGTCGGCCGAGCGCTCGGGACGTCCCTGCTGCTGGACACGCAGGACCCGGAGTCGCTGGCCCGCCTCACCGGCGTGGTCGAGCAGCTCACCACGGTGGCCGGCTTCCAGCTGACGACGGCATCGCAGCAGGACGCCCTGGCCGAACTGCTCGGCCTGCCAGCCGGCCCGCACACCCGCTCCCTGATCCGCTCGGTCGGCCTGCATGCGGACGGCGAGATCCGGCACGGCCACTGCATCGTGCGGGACCGCCGGGACCAGGCGGCCACCGTGCAGTGGGACATTCCGTCCTGGGAGCTGAAGCAGCTGCTCGACACCTCCCCGAAGGCCGCCGCCGACTCCGGCGACGGAGCCGTGACCATGGACAAGGTGACCGTATGACGCTCCGCCGGATCCACGCCGCCGCCCTCGCCGCCGCTGCTGCCGCCGTCCTCACGGTGGCCGGCTGCGGCTCGGACGGCGCCAAGACAAAGAAGGCCGACGACCCGTCGGCCGCCGTACTCAAGGCCGCGCGGGAGTACCAGGAAGCCGCCAACAAGGGTGACTGGCCGAAGGCGTGCACGCTCATGACGGCGCGCCTTCGCGGCGGCAGCGTCGCCGACTGCGAGAACGACCACGCGGCCAACCCCGTCACGGTCGAGCACTGGTCGCCCAGCCCCACCGCCTCCCCGACGCCGACGCTGCCGCCGCCCGTGTACGCCGACGGCTCCACCCCGCCCCCGATCGCCACCGCCACCCCCACCGGCCCCGACTTCGCCGACACCGGCAAGGTCGACCTCAGCAACGTGACCGCCGTCCCCGCCGCCGGCAACCACCCGGCCGGCTGGGCCGTGTACGCCACCTGGTCCGTCACCTGGCCCGACAAGCCCGTCGACACCGACCGCCGCGCGCTGCGCCTGGTCCAGGAAGACGGCGCGTGGAAGGTCGACCAGCACGAGGACGCGATCAACTCGCCCGCAGAGCTGACGGCCATTCTCGGGAAGGTCACCCCGTGATCCCGATCTTCCCCCTGCTCAGCAGGGTGCCGCGGCTGCGGAACCTGCTGATTCCGCTGCTGTTCTTCCTGTGCCTGGGCACGATGCCCGCGCACGCCGCCAACATTGCCCCGGTCGGCCTCGGCGACCTGATGCCGTCTCCGAGCACCAGCGTCCCGCCCGGGGGTACCACGCTCTTCGAGACCTACAACAACATGCTGCTGTGGCAGCTCGACAGCGACCTCGGCGTGAGCGACGTCCTCGACTCCACGCTCGAAGCTTTCGCCGACCTGGTCATGATGCTGATCGTGGTCGTCGGCCGTGCGGTCGTCGTCATCGTGCAGTGGCTTTTTGCACTGACCAGCATCCCTGAGCTGGAGAAGGCGGTCACGCGGAGCATCGGTGGCGCGGCCACCGGGCTGGCGGAGACCCTGCTTCCCACCGCCCTGGGCTTCGGCATGTTCATCGCCTTCGTCGACCAGAAGAAGAGCGGCAACAGCCTGTCGCAGATCGCATGGGTCGCCGTCTCCGGCATCGTCTCCATCTCGCTGCTGACCTCGCCCGGTACCTGGGTCTCCGGCGTCGACACCGCGCGCACCCTGGGGGCCGGCATCACGATGCAGGCCACCAGCGCGGGGCTCGGCGACGGCACGCAAGACTTTCCGTTCAAGCTGAACCATGCCCCGCAGTTCACCGGGAACGTGCGGGACGACGCCTTGCGCAAGAGCTCCGACAGCGTGTGGCGCGCCTACGTGGTCACCCCGTGGTGCCTGGCCGAATTCGGCTCGATGGAGGTGTGCCGGAAGTTCGGAACCCAGGTGCTGGACAAGGGGACCGACGCCGACAAGCGGAAGGAATGGCTGCAGGACAACGTGACCCGGGACGCGGTCGGCAAGGACAGCGTGTCGTGGCGTCAGGGGCACCGTCCCGCCCAGCGACTGGCCGTGCTGATTCCCTGCCTGATCTCCCTGTTGATCTTTGCGGTCCTGGTGATCATGCTCTGTTTCACCTCGCTCGCCTCGCTGCTCGGCGCTTTGATGTTGTTGTTGACGGGCGTGGTGTTCGCGTGCCTGTGGGTGATCCCGGGCCGGCCCCGCAGGTGGGGCCTGGCGTGGTTCGACCAGCTGGTCGGCCGGGTGCTGGAGTCCATGATCGCCACCCTGGTCCTGGGCGCCGTGCTCAGCCTGCAGACGGCCTCGACCCAGATGTTCGGCACCTATGGGTGGCTCCCGAGCTCCGGGCTGTCCATCGCCGTTGCCGTCGTCGGAATCAAGTTCCGGTCGACGGTGGCGACGATCTTCGGCGTCTCCAGCAGCGGCGGCAGCGCCATCGGCGGCATCCTCGCCATGCGGGCTCTCAGCAAGGTGGGCCGGCGCACGTTCAAGCCCCCGCAGTCGTCCACCCCGCCCCGCAAGGACCCCGGAGGCAAGGGCGGCGGCGGCTCCGGCAGCGGCGGCAGCTCCGGCACGGTCGGCGGCAGCGACAGCGGGAGCGGACGCTCCGGCGGCGGCCTGCCCCCGACGCCCACCCGGCCGCGGCCCATCCCCCCGCCCCCGCCCCCGCCGCAGGAGGCAGCGGCGGCCGAACCCGGCCCGGCCTACGAATGGGGCACGCGTACGGGCAGCGACCACCGCACGTCGCCCCGGCCGCTTCCGCGCCCGCAGCCGCAACCGCGCCCGGTCCCGGCGGGCACCGGCGCAGGCACCGCCCGCACGCCGCTGCCCGCCGGCTCCGCGACCACGTCCCGCCCGGAGATCGGCAGCAGCGACAAGCCAGCCGCCGCCATCCCCGAGACCCGTCGGCCCGAGCTGCCGCCCGTTCGCACCACGCCGCCCACCACTGCGCAGACACCGCGCACCGGACAGCAGCGTGCGGCGCAGCCGGACGCACCGGGACCGGAGTACGGGTTCCGGCAGGCCCCGCCCCCGGCCGCACCGGGCGAGCCGCGCGTCATCCGCGGCGAGGTGATCAGCCGCACCCCGCCCGTCGTCGCCGACCGGCCGCGCCGCCGCAGCGGCGCCACGACGCCGCCGCCCGCCCGCAAGGTGGCACCCGCCGCCCGCATGCAGGGGCCCACGCCACGGGCCACAAGGAGGGGATGACCAGATGTCCGCCGACCGTGAGCGCACCCCCGAGGAGTGGCGGGAGATCCTCGCCCGCGGCCTCACCAGGCCCGAGGAGGCTCGCACCGGAAGCCGCCGCGAGCGCCGCGCGGCCCGCGCCGAGCACCGCCGCGACAGCAAGCGGCAGACGAAGGCGTGGATCGAGGAGGAACGACGCCGCGACCAGGTGAACCCCGTCGGGGCGATCCTCGCCGTCGTGCTGATCCTCGGCCTCGGTCTCGGCGCCCGGTGGCTCTGGCCGAGCGGCGGCGGACACCAGGCGGCCGGCCCCGCGCCGGCCGCCTCGGCGGCACCCTCCCTCTCCCACGACGACCAGCCGCCGACCGCCACGACCACCGCACCGGACACCCCCGAGCCCACCCATGACCGCACCAACCCCGACACAGTGGCGCAGGAAGCCATCCGGCTCTACCTCACCCGCGACACCGTCAAAGACCAAGACCACAAGGCCAGCGTCGAGCGGGCCGCGCCCTACCTGACGCCCGCCCTGACAGCGAACATGGAAGGCCACAGCGACCCCGGCTTCACGAAGCTGGTCAGCCAGGGTGCAGCCGCGGCGAAGGTCACCACCGTGACCACCGCCCCCGCGGACTCCACCCTGCCGCCGGACACCCCGCTGCGCGTCTGGCGCAAGGTCACCGCCACCATCACCGTGACCGGCTACGACACCACCACGCAGACCACCGTCCTGAGCGCCGAGGTCACCCTCACCGACGACAACCAGTGGCGGGTGTCCGCCCTGCTGGGGCTCTGATGGACGGCCGCGACGTCGCCCGCTACGCCGCGCAGACGGCGGGCCGCGGACTGCTCCTCAAGGCCGGCGGGATCGCCGCCGCGATCGGCATGATCGGCCTGTTGGTGCTCGGCATGATCGGTGGCGGCGCCGGAAGCGCGAGCGCCACCGGCACCCCGTGCGGTGGCCTCGGCACCCCCGGCGCCCCGCTGCCCGGTGGCAGCAGCGGCGGTTCCACCGGTGGTGCCAGCGGTACCCCGCACTACCCCGGCGGCCCGATGCGCGACAAGCAGGTGGAGAACGCCAAGACGATCGACCGCGCTGCGCAGGAGGCCGGCCTTCCCGGCCGCGCGACCCTGATCGGCCTCATGACGGCACTGCAGGAGAGCACTCTCCTCGACCTCCCCGGCGGCGACCGCGACTCCATAGGTCTCTTTCAGCAGCGCCCCTCGACGGGCTGGGGGAGGCCCGACCAGATCCGCGGGCACCCCGACTACCAGGCCCACGCGTTCTACAACGGCGTCGACCACGACCACGGCGGACCCGGCGGCCTGATCCACGTCCCGTACTGGCAGGACAAGCCGCTCGGCAAAGCCGCCCAAGCCGTGCAGGGATCGGCCTACCCCGACCTCTACGACCGGCACGAGCAGGCCGCCCGCGAAATCGCCGCTCAAGCCGGAATCGACCTCAATCGCGCTGGCGCCGCCGCCACCGCAACCGCCGCGGCCACCCCCACAACCGCCGGCAGCACGCCCACAACCGGCAACGGGAATTGCTTTCCCGAGCAGCCCCCCACCACGCCCGGCGGCGCATTCCACGACAGTTCCTCGACCTGGCCCGACATGGTCAAGAACCGGCGCTCCATCGCCGACGCCATCGCGTGGGAGAAGCACGAGGCCGCCAGCGGCGCCGGAACGTGGAAGGCCATGTGCCTGGCCTCGACCGCCGCCGCCTACGGCTGGAGCTACGCCGGGTACACGAACCCCCCGGCCAACACCCACGCGTGGGCCATCGAGCACTACCGCAACATCATCCCGGCCGCATGGCGGCACGACGGGGACCGCAACCCCCCGCCCGGCGCACTCGTCTACTGGGACACCGGCGGACAGTACGGACACGTAGCCGTCTACATCGGAGACGGAAAGGTGGCCTCGACCGATATCCTGAGGCCTGGTCATATCGACATCGTCCCCGCCGAAACAATCGAAACAAAATGGGGAGCAAAATACCTTGGATGGGCGCCGCCCTATTACCCCGCCGGGGGATAAAGGGAGAAAGAACCGATGACCACCGACCCGACGACCGTCCCCGCCGCGCCCCTCTACACCGTCACCCTCACCAGCGCCGGCGGCGCCCTCCTCAACGGCGAGGAGGTGCCCGTCCCGCCGAACACGGACCTGCACGAGGTCCGCATCGCCGCCCTACGGGAAGTCCAGATCAAGGCGGCACTACTCGACCGGCCCGTCCGCGTCACCGCGAAGGAAGTGGACGGCACGGCGTGGTACCTGATCGTCCCGGTCGACGGCCCGCCCGTGACCCTCGCCCACCCGCACCCCCGACCGGCCGCAGTCCTGCCCACCCCGGCCCCGGCCCCGCCGCCCGCCGTCGTCCGACCGACGCTGCCCACACCCGCCCCGCCCCCCGCTGCGCCCGTCCGGCAGTTCGCCACCGGGCCCGTCCAGCCTGCCGCCGCGCCGCCGCCGTTCACCCCGCCCGCGGGCCCGCCGCACGAGGTTCCCGTCGTCCGTCACGCCGTCACACCGCAACCCCCGGCGCCGACCCCGAACAGTGCCGCGGCCCCTGACAGCGAATGGGCCGCGATCCCGCCCGTGTACGAGTCCCTGCTCGTCCGCATCCGCGCCCAAGACGAAGAAGGCGACCTCGAAGGAGCCCTTGCCACGGCCGAGATGCTCGACTCCGCCCTCACCAGCCTCTACGGCGAACACCACCCCCACGCCCTCAACGCGATCGGCCTGCGGGCCTGGCTCACCCTGCGCCGCGGCGACTGGCCCGAGGCGGCGGACCTGCTGCTCCTCGCCGTCGAACGGCGCCGGGCAGTCGCGGCGCCCGCCGAGGACACCGACCGCCTCGCCCGCGACGCGCACCTCGCCTGGCGTCGCCTCACCTCCGAGGACCCCGAGTACGCGCTCGAACTCGCCGACCGGCTGCTCGCCGCCCTCGACGGCGACGAGAGGCGCCGTCGGCACGTGATCGACTGGGTCGGCAGCGGCGCGGCGCGCTCGACGTGAAATCGGTGGAGGGGCGCCAAGGCGCGGCCGGCGGCCGACAGCTGACGGCGAGACACGACACGGGATTTCAAGTGGGGGCTTGAAAGCGTGTCGTGTCGGCCGTACCCTCACCCCATGGCAACCGACCTTCGCCCCCACCTCGACGCCCTGCTCGCCACCCTCGGCGGGATCAAGGACCCGATCGCGCGCGAGGTCGCCGCGCGCGAGCTCCTTGACGACCTCCTGCCGGCGACCGTCAAGGAGGCCAAGCAGATCCGCCGGGAAGCGGTCGAGGAACTGCGGTCCGGCCGCACCCTCAAGCAGGTCGGCGAACTGCTCGGCCTGTCCACCGCCCGCGTCGACCAGATCCTGAAGGGCCGGTAGAGCGGCGGTCCGCCCGGAGCGCCGCCTCGCCGGATCACTCCATAGAGTGCTTTAGACTGCCGCACACTAGTGGGCACTAATGGAGTCCGCTACAGTGCCCAATAGAGATGCTGGACGGAGCTGACCCATGGCCAAGAAGTTCACCGCCGTCAACGTGGAACCCGCCGGCCGCGACGCCCTGCGCGTCGCCGCCGTCAACGTAAGCGCGATCCTCGGCCGCCGCGTAAGCATGTCCGACACCCTCCGCGTCCTGGCCGCCCTCGCCGCGGCCAACCCGCAGGAAACCGCCAAGCACGCACACCACGTGCTCGACGACGACACCGACCACGAGAACAACGCCTGACCGCACCTCCGCCCGACCCCGGCACCCCGCTGCGCACCGTGGCGCGATCGCCGGACGGACCGAGACGCGACCGACGCCGGCTAAGCCGGCAACAGAAGCGGGGCCCTGGTGGCTAGACCAGGACCCCGGGAGAGGCAGGAACACGATGCGAGACGACCGCAACGTGAATGCCCCCGGCCAGCCTATCCGGCTGGCAGGGTGCTCCGAGTGCGCGGGCCATGCCGTCCCTGGCTACATCACCGTGTGGGAGCAGCACGGCCAGCGCATGGTGCCCGTCCAAAAGCGCTGCCCCGCCGGGTGCACGGCCGCCAGCCGGGCCGACTCCGTCCTGCGCCAGCAGGCGCGAGCCGCGGCCCCGACGATCGAGCAGCCCGCCGCCCCGGTCCCGGCCCCCGCCCGCCAGGAGCCGGCCCCCCGCCGCGAACCGGCGAAGGCCCCGGCCCGGCGCCCCGTCACCAAGACCACCCGCCCGACCCGTACGGCGCCGGCCAAGACCGCGGCCGCCGTCGCCGTGGACGTCGTGGACGGGGAATGGACGGTGGACACCGACATGCCCGCCCCGACCGGCAAACTCACCTGGGACGCGCTCCTCGCGTGGATCGGCGCCGGTCTGCCGATGCTCGGCGTCGACCGGCTCCACAGGGACGGCACGGACGCCGACGGCACGGTCTGCCTGACCGCCGCCGCGGCCGCCGCGCTCAAGATCCCGGCGAAGCTGCCCGCCACCGCGGCCGCGCTCGCCCGCTTCGACGCCAAGGTCCGTAAGGCCGCCACCGCCGCCAACCTCGAACTCTCCGCCACCATCGGCGCGGGCTTCAAGGTCTACCGCCGCCGCACCGCCGGACGCCACGTCTCGGTGAAGCTGCTGATCGTCCCGTGGCTCGGCCAGGGCGACAAGTCAGCGCAGAAGGCCGGCGAGCTCGTCACCGCCCTGTCCCTCGGCCCCGACGACACCCCCAACGGCCTGACACTGGCCCACCGCCTGCGCTCCTTCGTCGGCGACCTCGGCGTCGCCCCGGGCGCCACCGCGGCCGTCACCAGCATGCACCTGATCGACGCCCTGCGCCCCCGTACCACCCGCGTACAGGGCGAGGACGGCAAGCCCCGCTCGGTACCGCGCGAAGGCGCACTTCCCTCCGGCGACCTCGCCGTCCCGCCGGCCGCCGGCGCCCGCCACCCGCTCACCCTCGCCGAGCGCCGCGCCGGCAACCCGGTGTGCGAAGAGGAGGACTTCCATGCGTGGGCCCGCCCGCTCACCGCTGCCGAGCGGGCGATGCCGTGGGCCGTGGCCGTCGACGTCTGCGCGAGCTTCCTGTCCGTCACCGAGACCCTGCGCCTCGCCGTCGGCCCACTCGAACCCGTCGAGTCGCCGGCTTGGAGCACCGCAACGGCCGGGATCTGGCTGTGCGACTTCACCGACATCCAGGTCGACGACGACCTTCCGCACCCCGCGACGTTCCACGGCCTGCCGCCCACCGGGCCGGGCTGGTACGCGACCCCGACCGTCGCCTACATGGCCGCCGAGTACGGCTTCGACCCGGCAACCATCACCCGCGCCTACCTCTCCACTCACTCCGTCGCGATCCTCAAGGACTGGACCGCCCGGATCCGCGGCGGGTACAAGCGCTGCTACGCCGTCCTCGGCATCGTGGACGGCATGAGCGACGAGGACTTCCTCGCCGCCTACGAGACCCTCAAGGCCGACGCCGCCACCAACCCCGCCAAGGCCGACGCCCTGGTCCTCCTCGCCGCCTACAAGGCGGTCTACAAGGGGGGAATCGGCAAGTGGAGCGGCAACGCCAGCTACATCCACGACGACGACCAGTGGGCCGAGCAAGTCGCCGCGGCCTGGACCTACCGGCCCGAGAACCGCTTCGCGATTCACTCCGCCGCCCGGACCGGCGCGCACCGCCGGATGCGCAAGACCAAGAAGCTCACGGGCCGCACCCCGATCGCCATCAACGTGGACTCCTACCTCTACGCCACCGCCGCCCCCTCACCCCGCGAACTGCTCCCCAAGACCGACGACGGCAAGCCCGTCCCCGGCGCGCTGCGCCTCGGGGCTGCCCCCGGCTCGTTCAAGCACGAGTCCTCGGTCCCCATGGAGGCCGTGGCCGCCGCCATGGACGAGCAGCTCCACCCCTCCCGGCTGACCCACGACTACGACACGGCCGGGAACCCGCTCACCGAGACCGAGGAGAGCTGACATGGCCGGGCTCTTTCGCCGGATCACCGAGAAACTGTTCTCCAGCAAGACCACCCCCAAGCAGACCAGCACCCAGGCCCGCCACGTGCGGGACAAGGTCTACGACGGCGACACGAAGGCGATGGCGGCCGACTACGGAGTCACCCCGCGCACCGTGCTCCGCTGGATCGACGGCACCCGCAAGAAGCTGCCCAAGGAGACCGCCGCCCGCCTCGAAGAACAGGCCACCGCAGCGCAGGTCACCGACCGCGGCCGCGAGCGCAAGGCCAAGGAGATGGAAGCAGCCGGCCACGGCGCCGTGCGGATCCGGGTCGACCGCGCCCACGACTTCAAAATCCGCAGGTCCGACGCGATGCGCGCCCGGGCCATCGACCTGTACCTCACGCCGGAGCAGGCTGCCGAGCTCGCCCGCGCCGAGGACGAACTCGGCGCCCACGACGCGGTCGAGGGCGCCCTTCTCGACTACTTCAACGGCGGCGCCTACGTCGGCTTCCAGCGCGGCGACCTCGGATTCTCGAACGACGACGTCGAGATCCTCTGAACCGGCGGGCCACAGAGCCCCACCCGGCCGCCACAGAACGGCACTTGAGCGCCGCCGGTAGTCTGGCGCTCACCATGAGCGACGGGCCGTCCCCACGGCAGATGGGGACGGCCCGCAGCCGCTCATCATCCCCCACCAGGAGGGACCCCCCAATGAGCACCCCCGAAGACGAGAACGACGCCGCCGACGCAGCCCGGCGAGCCGCCCGGGTCGCCCGCATCCACGAACTGATGCGCAAGCACACGAAACCCGAGCTGCTCCGCCAGGCCTACGCACTCGGCCTCGCCCGAGCCAACGCCCCCGAACAGTGGCGCAAGGACGAGATCGCAACAACCCTCGCGGAGCTGGAACAGCGGGCTGCGCAACGGAAGGCCGCCAGCACCCACCCCGGCCGGACGCCGAACACCCAGACAGGAGAAACCCGATGAGCCAGCGCGAAGCCGCCGGCGGGCAGGCGAGCCGCTTCCTGCCGAACCCCTCGATCCCGGTTGCCCCGCTCGGCGACCAGGTACACGCCGCCCTGGCCGCCGCCGCCAACGTCCGCGCACCGCTGCTCGCCCTCGCCTACCCCAACGCCGACACCCCGGGGGCATGGGTCATCACCATGCTGACGACCGACACCGCCGACGTCCACGACCACTTCCACCTCACCATGGGTGAGTGGGACCGGCACACCGTGGAGAAGGAACTACGCACCCGCGGCTACGCCTCGTTCGCGGTCAGCATCGGTGACGAGTGGACCACCCTCGCCGACGGCGGCCAGGTGACCCCCCTCTACCGGGATTGGGACGACGAGTGAGCCACACCGAGCCCGCCGGATTCCACTGCGGCGGCGTCAACTGCGAAAGCCGCCACCAACTCCCCGAAGCGCCGGACGCGGCGGAGCGCCGGAGCGCCTACGGACAGCCGTGCGTCAACCGCCCCGTTCGCCGGCCGCTGTACCGGCACGAGGACCCGCTCGACGGCTAGCACCCCCGGCGGTTTGTGAGAACACGGCCCCCGCACTCCTCCCGAGTGCGGGGGCCTCACTCATCTCACGCCAGGCCACCAGGCAGCGGCCCTGCATAGACCGGCCCCGGCAGCCGAGGATCCGCAGGCCCGTCAGCCGCCGCTGGCCACCAATCCGCACCCCGCCACACCCAGTCAGGAGAGATCAGCTCAAGCCACCGCCGTCCCGGCCGGCCAGCCCGGCACGCTGCGCACAGCGAGACGTACCGGGGAGCACGGGCGGCGGGCAGCCACACCATGGGCCCGGCGTCCGCCGGAACCGTTCCAGGGCAGAGGTGGCAGGCAGGAGCGCAGGCTCCCAGGTGCAGCCTGCCACCAGGCAGAGAAATCGGCCGGGCCGGCAAGCGGGGCGCAGGAGAGGGATTCACCCCCTGCCAACGACGAAGGGGGCGCGCCGTTCTGAGCGAAGCGCAGCGTAGCGAGGGGGAACCCGAGATGAGGGGGGATCACCCGACAGCCACAAACTGATACAAAACACCAAATACCATGAGGAAAGGCGCTACACTGAGGAAGAACCTAAAAACCGTCAACAGACCTAAGGAGAAAGCGAGTTGACCACCAACGAGCCGACGCGGAGCGTCGGCGCCCGCACCGACTTGCCGAGCGGAGCGCAGCGAAGCGGGCCCCCACCACACCCCCCACGAACCCCAGGACGCGGAGCGGGCCGAAGCGAAGCGAAGGCCAACCCGGCGCGAAGCGCCGGCGTTTTCCATTGGCGGCGGTGCGAAGCGCCGCCGCCCCGCCGAAGGGGCGAAGCCCCGAAGGCGGTAACCGAGCGCCAGCTCGGTTACCCTGCGTCAGCAGGGGCTCTGGAGCAGCACTCGCGCACGCCCGTCCCGCAGCCGCTGACCTACCTGATCGACGACGTCGCCCGCCGACACGGCGTCCTGCGGGTCGGCGCGGC
>NZ_JBEZGX010000059.1:0-56275 GCF_040650235.1 Kitasatospora sp. NPDC048722 | reverse complement strand
GCCCGCACCGGTCTCCCGGTGCGGGCGCGCCGCTTTCGTGCGCCGGCTCCGACTACTGGACCCCGGCCGAGGCGCAGGCCGCCGCGAACTGCTGGGTGCAGATGTCGGCCGCCTTGTAGAGGCCGCCGCCGACCACCGTGGCCTCGACCTTCGCCTTGGTCACCACGATCGGGGTGAGCAGCAGCGAGGGGATCTGCAGCCCGTTGCTGGAGGTGAGCGAGGTCGCGGTCGTGCTGATGTCCATGCCCTCGGCGAGCTGGACGGCGATGCTGCCGGCCGCGTCCGTCTCCGGCTTGTACGGCTTGTAGATGGTGTACGCCTGCTCGCCGGTGAGCACCCGGCGCACCGCGTCGATGGACGCGTCCTGGCCGCCCACGGGGACGTTCTTGATGCCCGCGGCCTTCAGGGCGTCGATCACGGCGCCGGCCATGCCGTCGTTCCCGGCGTAGACGGCCTGGATGCCGTCCTTCCCGAGGCTCTGGATGGCCTCGTTCATCTTCGCCGCGGCGACGTCGGTCTTCCACTCGCCGGACTGCTCGTAGGCGATCTTCTTGACCTTGCCGTCCATCGCCCGGTGCGCGCCCTCCTTGAACTGCGCGGCGTTGGGGTCGGACTCGGCGCCGTCGATCATCACGACGTTGGCCGAGGAGGCCTTCGGGCCGAGCGCGTCGAGCAGCGACTGGCCCTGGAGCTCGCCGGTCCGCTCGTTGTCGAAGGACACGTACGCGGCGACCTTGCCCTGGGCCAGCCGGTCGTAGGAGACGACCTTGATGCCCTTGGCGTTGGCGGCGTCGACCCACGGCGCGGTGACCTTGGCGTCGACCGGGTCGAGCAGGATGACCTTCACGCCCTTGGCGACCAGGTCGTCGAACTGCTTCTTCTGGGTGATCGCCTCGCCGCCCGCGTTGGCGTAGTCCAGGGTGCACTGGCCGCAGAGGCCGGTCACCGTCTGCTGGATCAGCGGCTTGTCGAACGCGTCGTAGCGCGTGGAGGAGGTGTTGTCCGGCAGGAGGAGACCGATGGCCTCGCCGCTTCCGCCGGAGGCCGGCTTCTGCGCCGCGCCGGTCTGCCCGCAGGCCGCGAGGGTGAGTGCGAGCGACACGGCGGCCGTGCCCGTGGCCGCGAGACGCATGGCTCTGTTCATGTTCGGTGGTGCCTCCTGTACTGCGCCGCGGACGGTGCGGCAGGGGAGGGAGTCAAGCCCCACCGGGCGAATGCGTCAATAAGGGAAGGAGACTTCGTTATCCCACATGCTCGATTCGTTACGGGATGAACAGGACTTTCACACTTTCGAAGATCGAATTCGGGGGCCGGTATTGATAATTCAGGGGACTTATTAATTAGGAACGAGCGCGCGGCGGACCGGGGGCATCCACCCCCGGCCCACCAGGGGCTCAGCTCGCGATCGAGTAGCTGTCGCCGTAGACCTTCCAGCGCAGCGGCGGGTTGAGGTCGAAGTTCCCCGCATTGAGGAAGACCGTCTGCTCGGTGTCGACCCTGCTGGTGTCGGAGTGGGCCTCCTCCTTCTTCATGACCACCTTGCGGGCCTCCAGGAACGCCTTGATGTAGGTGGCCTCGTCGCCCCCCTGGGCGGGGGTCCTGGCCTTCTTCATGGCCGCGGCGCGAATGCCGCCGAAGCTGTCGGACCCGTTTCCGGGGCCGTGCATGACGATGGCGTCGTAGTAGGCGAACTGGCCGAGCGCGCGCAGCCCGTCCGCCTTGGCCTGGCCGACGGCGGGGTTGAAGTAGACCCGGTCGCGCTCGTCGTTCTGGGCCTGCTGGAAGACCGGGTCCTTGGCGGCGGCGGCCCAGTCCTTGACGAACGGGGTGCCGAGACCGGCGTGCGAGGCACTGCCGTTGACCTTCTTCAGCGCGGGGAGGTACTTGGCGAGGACGTTGCCGGGCTTGAGCGCGGTGTAGTGCTGGACGAGGTCGAGCATGTCGCCCGTGCCGGAGCAGAACCCGATGATGCCGGCGGTGTAGCCGCGTCCGTCACCGATGTCCTCGATGTACTTGTATTGGGCCTTCCAGTCCAGCGAGGAGTTCTCCGCACTCGACACCAGCTGCATCGCGATGTCCTTCTTGTGCGGGTCGTCGAGTCCGACTCCCTTGAGCTGGACGGCCGCCGCCGGCGCGGCGCCGGCGGCACCGGCTGCGACGACTGTGGCGGGTGCGGCCACCAGGGCGGCGGCGAGGGCTATGCCGAGGGCACGGCGGGACTGAGGACGCATGTGCACGCTCCGTTTCCCGTGAGGGTTAGGAAACTTTCCTAACGAGAAATTAGCGCCCAACAGCCCCGCTGCCGCAAGGGTTTTGACACATCCTCCTCAACTTCTCCGTCAGACGGCCCGGCGGCGCACCCACCACACCGCCGCCGCGCAGGCCGCGATCCCCAGGGCCAGCATCCAGCCGGCCTCGATGAACTGGAACGGCCAGAAGCGGTCCGCCGGCTGGTACACCTGGTGCGCGGTGTAGCCGCCGTCGTGCACCAGCTTCTGGAGCTGGGCGAAGTCCCCGTGGCTGTAGAACTCGTCGTTGGAGATCCGGTTCCCGGCCGGGTCCGAGAACCAGACCTCGCCCAGCCAGCGCCCGTCCAGCGCCATCGCCCGCATCGTGTGCACCGGCTCCTCCAGCGGCTGCTGGTAGTGGAAGCGGAACGCCCCGGCGACGAAGGGGAGCGCGACCGAGGCGGCCAGACCGACGCCCACCGCGACCACCGTGCGCCGCAGGACCGCGCCGGCCAGCACGGCCACTCCGAACGACACGACCACGCGGCCGACCATCACCGGCCACGTCTGGATGAAGATGTCCGGGCTGAAGCCCCCGTCCCCGAGGGTCAGCGGTGCGCTCCACCACCGCAGCAGCACCCCGAACAGCGCCGCCACCAGCACCAGCACGCCGCCCACCAGGGTGACCGTGCCCGCCGTCCACCGGGAGCGTCCCGCGCCCTGGGTCCACGCGAAGCGGACCGTGCCGTGCTCGAACTCCCTGGCCAGCAGGGGCCCGCCGACGAAGGCGCCGAACGCGCCGCCGAGCACGTAGACCACCGGCTCGATGGCCAGCAGCGAGGCGCCGTACTCGTGCAGGAAGGTCTTGTACCGGGCCACGCAGGCGTCGGTGGCCGGATCGCACGAGGTGGCGCCGCTGCGCTCCAGGCCGGCGTGGACGTACCAGCCGTGCAGCAGCAGTGCGAGGGCGAGCGCCGCCATCACCGTGAGCAGGGTCAGTACGGTCGTCCGGTGGCGCAGCCCGGCCGCCCGCAGGACGGCGGACCGGGGCGGAGCGAGGGTGGTGGCACTCACGGCAGCAGCGCTTTCTCGTTCGGGCGGACGGCCCCGAGCGGGCCGGGGAGGGCGGAGGCGGTCGGCTCGCGCAGGTAGGCGATCACCAACTCCTCCAGGCCGACGCGCTGTTGGCGCCAGCCGTCGGAGACCGGGGCGTCCAGTCCGCCGGTGCGGACCAGCAGGTGGGACTGGACGCCGGCCCGGCGGTCACGGACCACCGGCAGCCGCTCGGCGACGGCGTCCGCCTCGGCGGTCGGGCCGGTGAGCATCCGGTGGCCGGCCAGCAGGTCGTCCACCTCCCCCGCCACCTGGACCTGGCCGCCGCCGAGCACCACCAGGTAGTCGCAGCTCTGCTCCAGCTCGTTGACGGCGTGCGAGGAGAAGACCACCGAGAGGCCGTCCTCGGCCACCGCGGTCAGCAGCACGGCCATGAAGTCGTGCCGGGCGAGCGGGTCGAGCGCGGCCAACGGCTCGTCCAGGAGCAGGAGTTCGGGCCGCTTGGCGAGCGCCAGGGCGAGCGAGACCTGGGCCTGCTGGCCGCCGGAGAGGCGCCCGTACCTGCGGTCCAGGGGGATGCCGAGGCCTTCCAGGTGGGTGCGCGCCCGGTCGGCGTCCCAGCGGCGGTTGAGGTGGCGGCCCATCGCAAGCAGGTCACGCACCCGCAGGCCCGGGTAGAGCGCGGCGTTCTGGGCCACGAAGCCGATCCGGTCCAATGCCCTTGGGGAGCCGGGGAGTTGACCGCCGAGGACGGTCATCGCGCCCGCGCTGGGCAGGGTCAGGCCGGCCGCCAGGCTGAGCAGCGTGGTCTTGCCGGCGCCGTTCGGGCCGACCAGGGCCACGACGTGCCCGGCCGGGACGGCGAGGTTGCAGTCCCGCAGCGCCCAGGAGCGGCGGTAGCGCTTGCCCAGTCCGCCGCAGTCGATCACCGTGTCGACGGCCGTCACGCCACCACCCCGTCCCGGCCTTCACGCAGGTCGCGCAGCGCGTCCTCGAACACCGCGGCCATCCCCCCCTCGTCCAGCCCGGCGGCCTGTGCCGAGCGCATCCAGTCCAGCAATCCCCGCCGAAGCGCCGCCCGTTCGCGCAGCGGCACCACCCCGGCGGGCAGCCCGCGCACGAACGTGCCCTGTCCGCGGCGGCCCGCGGCGAGTCCCCGGTGCTCCAGCTCCCGGTACGCCTTGAGCACGGTGTTGGGGTTGATCGCCAGCCCCGCCACCACCTCCCGCACCCGCGGCAGCCGGTCCCCCTCCGTCAACCAGCCCATGCGCAGAGCCTGTTCGACCTGCTGCACGAGCTGGAGGTAGGTCGGGACGCCGGAGGCCGGATCGAGGCGGAACTCGATCGGCGAGGGCCGTTCATCGCCTTTATCTACTTCCATAGGTAAAGAGATAAGCGACGAGGTGATCGATCGTCAAGTCAGGAAGGTCGGAAGAGCCGGAAGAGCCCGGAGAGCCGGCAGGCACGCCGGGCGAACGCGAGAGGGCCCCGCCCCGGACCTCGCGGTCCAGGACGGGGCCCTCTCGGGCGCTACGGGATCAGGCCCCGCGCAGCACCGCTCCCGTACGGGTGACGGCCTCGGCGACGGCGGCCTCGCGGGCGGCCGTGGCCTCGTCGGCGGTCAGGGTGCGGTCGGCGGCGCGGAAGCGCAGCGCGTAGGCCAGCGACTTCTTGCCCTCGCCGACCTGTTCGCCGGTGAAGACGTCGAACAGCCGGATGGCCTCCAGCAGTTCGCCCGCACCGGTGCGCAGCGCGGCCTCCACGTCGGCGGCCGGGACGGCCGTGTCGACGATCAGCGCGACGTCCTGGGTCGCCACCGGGAAGCCGGAGACGGCCGGGCCGCTGACCTTCTCGGCACCGTCGGCGGTGAGCAGGTCGACGTCGATCTCCATCGCGGCCGTGCGGGCCGGCAGTCCGAGCGCCTTGACGACGCGCGGGTGCAGCTCGCCGGCGTGGCCGACGACCCGGTCGGTGCCCGCGACGACGAGCTCGGCGCAACGGCCCGGGTGCCAGGGCGCCAGCTGGCCCTGGCGCACGGTCAGCTCGACGCCGGCCGCGCGGGCCACCGTGCGGGCCGCCTCGACGGCGTCCGCCCAGGAGGCCTGGGCGCCGGCGCCCCACCAGCCGGAGGGCATCCGCTCACCCGCGAGGGCGACCGCGACCCGGCGCGGCTGGTCCGGCAGCGCGGCGTCCAGCGCGGCCAGCTCCTCGTCGCTCGGGCGCCGGTCGACGGCCGGGCGCGGGGCCACGGTCAGCTCGTCCTTGGGCAGGAAGACCGTGCCGGTCTCGTAGATCGCCAGGTCGGTGTTGCCGCGGCCGACGTTGCGGCGCAGCGCCCCGAGCAGGCCCGGCAGCAGCGTGGTGCGCAGCGCCGGCTCCTCGTCGTTGAGCGGGTTGACCAGCTTGACGGTCCGGCGGCGGCGGTCGTCCGTCTCCAGGCCGAGCGCCTCGAAGGCGGGCTCGCCGAGGAACGGGTAGTTGTTGACCTCGACGTAGCCGGCCCCGGCCAGCGCGACGCCGATCCGGCGGTGGACGCGCTGGGCCTCGGTCAGGCCCTTGCCCGGCGGCACGTTGGGCATCCGGGCGGGGACGTTGTCGTAGCCCTCCAGCCGGATGACCTCCTCAGCGAGGTCGTACGGGTCGGTGAGGTCGGGTCGCCAGGTCGGCGGGGTGACCTCCAGGACGTCGGCGCCCGCGACCGAGCAGCCGATCTCCTGCAGGCGCCGGGTGACGGTCTCGCGGCCGTACGCGGTGCCGGCGACCCGGTCGGGCAGGTCCGCGGCGATGGAGATGGTGCGCACCGGGTGCGGCGCGGCGATGTCGGTGACCCCGGCCTCGGCGGTGCCGCCGGCGATCAGGACCAGCAGGTCGACGGCGCGCTGCGCGGCGGCACGGGCGGCCTCCGGGTCGACGCCGCGCTCGAAGCGCTTGGACGCCTCGGAGGGCAGCTTGTGCCGCTTGGCGGAGCGGGCGATGGAGACCGGGTCGAAGTGCGCCGCCTCGATGATCACCTCGGTGGTGCCCGGACCGGCGGCCGGGTCGAGGATCTCGGTGGAGGCGCCGCCCATGACGCCGGCCAGGCCGATCGGACCGCTGTTGTCGCAGATCAGCAGGTCCTCGGCGGCGAGCTTGCGCTTGACGCCGTCCAGGGTGGTGAGGGTCTCGCCCTCGGCCGCCCGGCGGACGGTGATCGGGCCGTCCACGCGCTGCTTGTCGTAGGCGTGCAGCGGCTGGCCGACCTCCAGCATCACGTAGTTGGTGATGTCGACGGTCAGCGAGATCGGGCGGATGCCGGCCTTCTGGAGGCGGCGCTGCAGCCAGATCGGGGACTTGGCGTTCGGGTCCACGCCGACGACCGTGCGGGCCACGAAGCGGTCGCAGCCGGCCGGGTCGTTGACCTTGACCAGGTAGCCGAAGGAGTTCGCCGGCGGCACGTCGAGCAGCGCCGGGTCGGCCAGCGGCAGCCCGTAGGCGGCGGCGGCCTCGCGGGCCACGCCGCGCATGGACAGGCAGTAGCCGCGGTCCGGGGTGACGGCGATGTCGAGCACCTCGTCGACGAGCTGGAGCAGCTCGATCGCGTCGGTGCCGGGCTCGAACTCCGGCGGGAGCACGAGGATGCCGCCGTGGTCGTCGCCCATGCCGAGCTCGCGGGTGGAGCAGATCATGCCGGCCGAGGTGTGGCCGTAGGTCTGGCGGGCCGCGATCGGGAACGGGCCGGGCAGCACGGCGCCCGGGAGCACGACCACGACCTTGTCGCCGACCGCGAAGTTGGTCGCGCCGCAGACGATCTCCTGCGGCTCGCCGGTGCCGTTGGCGTCGCCGACGTTGACGAAGCAGTGCCGGATCGGCTTCTTGAAGCCGGACAGCTCCTCGATGGAGAGCACCTCGCCGACCACCAGCGGGCCCTTGAGGTCGCCGCCGAGCTGCTCGACGGTCTCGACCTCCAGGCCGGCCCGGACCAGGCGCTCGGCGACGTCGCGACCGGTCTCGCCGGCCGGCAGGTCGACGTACTCGCGCAGCCAGGAAAGCGGGACGCGCATCAGATCTCCATCCCGAACGGGAGGGTGAAGCGCACGTCACCCTCGACCATGTCGCGCATGTCGGCGACGTTGTGACGATTCATCAGGATCCGCTCCAGGCCCAGGCCGAAGGCGAACCCGCTGTAGCGGTTCGGGTCGACGCCGCAGGCCACCAGCACGCGCGGGTTGACCACGCCGCAGCCGCCCAGCTCGATCCAGCCCTCGGAGGAGCAGGTGCGGCACGGGCGGTCCGGGTTGCCGACGCTCTCGCCGCGGCACACGAAGCACTGCAGGTCGATCTCGGCGCTCGGCTCGGTGAACGGGAAGTACGAGGGGCGCCAGCGCAGTTCGAGGCCGGTGCCGATCAACTTCTCGACCAGCACCTCGATGGTGCCCTTGAGGTCGGCGAAGGTGATGCCCTCGTCCACCGCGAGGCCCTCGACCTGCCGGAAGACCGGGGTGTGGGTCGCGTCCAGCTCGTCCGTGCGGTAGACCCGGCCCGGGCACACCACGTAGACGGGGGGCTCGCGGTCGAGCATGGTGCGGGCCTGGACCGGGGAGGTCTGGGTGCGCAGCACCACGCCGGAGTCGGCGGAGCCGTCCGGAGCCTGGACGAAGAAGGTGTCCTGCATCGAGCGGGCCGGGTGGTCCGGGCCCAGGTTGAGGGCGTCGAAGTTGAGCCACTCGGCCTCGACCTCGGGGCCCTCGGCGACCTGGTAGCCCATCGCGACGAAGGTGTCCTCGATGCGCTCGGCCAGCGTGGTCAGCGGGTGGCGCGCGCCGCGCGGGGTGCGGTCGTAGGGCAGCGTGACGTCCACCGCCTCCTCGACCAGCACACGGGCGTCGCGCTCCGCCTCCAGCTCGGCCTGCCGCTTGGCGAGGGCCTGGTTGACGGCGCCGCGGGCCTGGCCGATCAGCTTGCCTGCGGCGGCCTTGGCGTGCGGGGGCAGGGCGCCGATCTCGCGGTTGGCGAGGGAGAGCGCGGAGCGGTCGCCGGTGTGGGCGACCTTGGCCTGCTTCAGCTCGTCGAGCGTGCTGGCGGCGGCGAAGGCGGCGACGGCCTCGTCCCGCGCCTGCTCCACCACCTCGGGCTTGAGGGCCTCGACCTCGACCGGGTCGTACGACTTGTTGGGTGCCGACATCTCTATCTTTCCCGTGCTCCTGCTCGTCCGTGCTCAGGTGATTGGGCTCGCCTTTGCGATACGCCCGGCATGGCCGGGGCACGGGCAGCCGTTTCTCCGTACGACGGGGAAGAGGGGTGTCCGCGGCACGACCGCGCAGGGCGTCCCACAACGCCAAAGGTCGAGTGTAGTCGCAGCGCGTTGCGCGGCTGCCGTCAAGCCCGTCCGGCGGGACTCCGGCGCCCTGTCAGAGGATGCTGTGCTTGTCGTTCGTTCTCTTTCAGAGCATGAAGTCCGGAACGCCGGCGGGCAGGATAAATCGGAACCGGGCGCCGCCGCCGGGCGCGCGGTCGACGCGGATCGAGCCGCCGTGGGCCTCCACGATGCCCTTGACGATGTAGAGGCCGAGGCCGGTGCCGCCGCGCTTGGAGCCGCGCCAGAAGCGGGTGAAGACGCGCGGCATCGACTCCTCGGGGATACCGCTGCCTTCGTCGCTCACGGTGACCGCTGTGCCTTCCACGATGCGGGGCGGGGTGCCGGAGCGCTCCCAGACGGGTGCCTCGACGACCTCCTTGGCCGGTGCCACCTCGATCGTGACAGTTCCCTCGCCGTGCCGCACGGCATTTTCCAGCAGGTTGGCGAGCACCTGGTCCACCTTGTCCGGGTCCGCCCACAGCACGGTCAGCGGCTCGGTGATCCGGACGTCGAAGCGCTCCTCGGGGATGCCGGTGGCCACCTTGCGCTCGACGTGCCGGCGCACCGCCGCGGCCACGTCGACGACCTGCTTGCGCAGCTCCAGCCGGCCCGCGTCGATCCGCGAGATGTCCAGCAGCTCGGCGATCAGCCGGGTGACCCGGTCCGCGTCGGCGTCGACGGTCTCCAGCATGAGCCGCTTCTGCCCGTCGGTGAACCGCTCCCACTTGGCCAGCAGCGTCGCGGTGAAGCCCTTGACGCTGGTCAGCGGCGAGCGCAGCTCGTGCGCGACGGTGGCGATCAGCTCGGCGTGGCTGCGCTCGGTGCGCCGCCGGTCCTCGGTGCCGCGCAGGGCGATCACCAGGCGCTCCAGGGGCCCCAGCGGCACGGCCCGCACGTAGCGGGCGGAGACGAGCACCTCCCGGCCGCCGGGCAGCAGCAGGTTGCGCTCGGGTTGGCCGGTGCGGATCGCGAGGCCGCCGTACGGGTCGGTCAGCTGCCACCAGCGGCGCCCGTCGAGGTCCTCCAGCGGGAGGACGTCGTCCAGGACGCTGCCGACCGCGGCCTCCGGGGGCACGCCGGTGATCCGGGCCGCGGCCCGGTTGAAGCGGACCACCCGGCCGAGCGCGTCGGCGACCACCAGGCCGTCCGGCAGGTCGTCCGGGTCGAGCTCGGGCCCGTTGCCGACCATGGGTGTCCTCCCCGATTACCCACCGTGCCGTTCCCCCCACCGAGGCAGACCCTAGCGCCTCCATGCCCCCGGTAGTAGGGCCTGGCGGGTGGATCGTGCGGGGTGCCGTCAGCCGTTCGAGCGACAGCCGCCGGGCCCGCGCTGCGCCCGGGCCGAGGCGTAGAGGCAGACCGCCGCCGCGGTGGCCAGGTTGAGGCTCTCGGCGTGTCCGTGGATCGGGACGCGCACGACCTCGTCGGTGAGCGCGCGGGTCTCTTCCGGGAGCCCCCACGCCTCGTTGCCGAACACCCATGCGCCGGGCGCGCCCAGGGTGCCCTCGTCGAGCTCCTGGTCGAGGTCCCGCTCCCCCGCGCCGTCGGCGGCGAGCACCCGGATCCCGGCCGCGCGCAGCCGCCCGACCGCCTCCTCGACCGGCACGCCGACGGCGACCGGCAGGTGGAACAGGCTGCCGACGGAGGCCCGGACGGCCTTCGGGTTGTACAGGTCCACGGAGGCGTCGGTGAGCACCACGGCGTCCGCGCCGGCCGCGTCCGCGGTGCGCAGCACGGTGCCGGCGTTCCCGGGGTCGCGCACGTGGGCGAGGATCGCGACGAGCTTCGGGCGGGCTGCCAGGACGTCGGCGAACGGGGTGTCGATGAAGCGGCAGAGCGCGACGATGCCCTGCGGGGTCACCGTGTCGCAGATCTCGGCGATCACCTCGTCGGTCGCGGTCAGCACCGCCAGCCCCTCGTCCAGCGCGGACTCCACGATCCCGGCGTGCCGCTCGGCGGCCTCCGGGGTCACGTAGACCTCGACCACCGCGTGCTCGCCCGAGCCAGGCAGCCGGCCGTACGCGACGGCCTCCCGGACGGCCTGCGGGCCCTCGGCCAGGAAGCGGCGCTCCTTGGTGCGCTGGTTCCGCTTGGCGAGCCGGCGGGCGGCGACGACGCGCGGCGAGCGCAGGGAGGTCAGCAGGGGGGTGTCGGTGCTCGGCATGGTCTCGTTCTCTGGGGCTCTGTGAAGGGGGCGCTGAGGGACGGGGGCGCTGAGGACGTGGAAAACGCAGAACCGGACCCGCAGGAGAGCCTGCGGGTCCGGTCGGAGCTCAACCGATCCTGGAGGATCAGGCGGCGTCGGCGGCGGCCTTCGGGGCGTTCACGTCGGCCGGCAGCGCCTTCTGGGCGACCTCGACCAGGGAGGCGAACGCACCCGGGTCGTTGACGGCCAGGTCGGCCAGCATCTTGCGGTCGATCTCGACGCTGGCGGCCTTCAGGCCCTGCACGAAGCGGTTGTAGGTGATGCCGTTGGCACGGGCCGCAGCGTTGATGCGCTGGATCCACAGCTGACGGAAGTCGCCCTTGCGCTTCTTGCGGTCGTTGAAGTTGTAGACCAGCGAGTGGGTGACCTGCTCCTTGGCCTTGCGGTACAGGCGCGAACGCTGGCCACGGTAGCCGCTGGCGCGCTCCAGGATGACCCGGCGCTTCTTGTGGGCGTTGACTGCCCGCTTGACGCGTGCCACTTGATTACTCCTTGGGTTGGACCACGGACTACTTCACGCGGTCCGTCATTCGAATGGGTCGGGAAGGATCAGCTGCCCCGCACACGGCTCGCGCCGGGCGGGAGGGCGATCACTTGCCGAGAAGCTTCTTGATCTTCTTGGCGTCAGCGGGGGCCATCTCGACGGTCCCGGCCAGCTTGCGGGTCAGCGTCGAGGGCTTGTGCTCCAGGAGGTGGCGGCGGCCGGCGCGCTCGCGCAGCACCTTGCCAGAGCCACTGATCTTGAAGCGCTTGCTGGCGCCACTGTGCGTCTTCTGCTTCGGCATTTCGCCGTATCTCCTCGTCGGTCCCGTCCACGCCCGCGTGGTGTGCGCCACGCGGGCGTGAACTGGATGGATCTGCGGTGACCGGGCGGGGCGCCCCGTCACCGTGGGGGGCCGGTCTCCCGGGCGCCCTGGCCGTGAAGGCTCAGGCGTCCTGGGAGGCCTCGGCCGGCTGCTCGACCTCGGCAGCGGCCTCGACGTCGGCCTCGACGGCCTCCGCCTCGACGGCCTCCGCCTCGGCAGCGGCGTTCTCGGCCTCAAGCGCTGCGTCCTCGTCCGCGGCGGCGGCGTCGGAGCCGGTGGTCCGGCCCAGCCGCTCGGCCTTGCGGGCGTCCGCGAGGGCGCGGGCCTCGGCCATCGCCTCGGTCTTCTTCTTGTGCGGACCAAGAACCATGATCATGTTCCGGCCGTCCTGCTTCGGCGAGGACTCGACGAAGCCCAGGTCCTGGACGTCGTCGGCGAGCCGCTGCAGCAGACGGAAGCCCAGCTCGGGGCGGGACTGCTCACGACCGCGGAACATGATCGTGATCTTGACCTTGTCGCCCTGCTTGAGGAACCGGACGACGTGACCCTTCTTGGTGTCATAGTCGTGCGGGTCGATCTTCGGCCGGAGCTTCATCTCCTTGATGACCGTGTGCGCCTGGTTCTTGCGCGCCTCACGGGCCTTCATGGCCGACTCGTACTTGAACTTGCCGTAGTCCATGAGCTTGCACACCGGCGGCCGGGCGGTCGCCGCGACCTCGACCAGGTCGAGGTCGTACTCCTGCGCAAGCTCCAGCGCCTTGGCAAGCGGCACGATGCCGACCTGCTCGCCGCTGGGACCGACGAGTCGCACCTCCGGAACGCGAATCCGGTCGTTGATGCGGGGCTCGGTGCTGATGGGGCCTCCTCGGTTGCACCTTCTGCGATGCGGCCGTCGGACGGCGGTCGCACGTAGTGGACTCGACCACTGGGCGGGGCTTCATTCGTGCTGCGCTGCCGGGCACCTGCTCGGCACCGTCTGCACCCGCGACACGAAAAAAGCCCCGCTCGGTACAAGCGGGGCTCCACACAATCCGGGGGCGGCGCCCGGTGAGGGGCACTGCGGCGACTCGGCGCCGTGGCGCCCGTCGCGGACCGGGACCCGTCGACCGTGAGGCCGATCAGGTGGGAGACTTTCGCGGTTGCCCTCTCGGGCCTCCTGGGTGGAGCCTCCACTTGCTGGCCAGGCGCCCATGCGGGATCCCGGCCGGTCAGTCTCGAAGCATACAGCGCCGGGGGGTCGAACGCCATTCCGCCCCGGTGCACCCCGCGTTTCCGTGCCTTCCACGCGCGCGCACCGCACTTCTCGGCGCGTTCCGGGGCCCTTGTACGCTCCAGGTGTACACGGACACCGGCACGACGGAACGAGCCCCCCTTGAGCAGCGAGCCCACCCAGAACCCCGGCGCGGACGACGCGATCGGCTTCGACGACCTGACCCGGGACATCGCCGAGGTCCCCGCCGTCGAGGTGATCACCACGGTCGCCGTGCACCTGATGAGCGCCGCGGCCGTCAAGTGCGGCCTCGCCGAGGGCGGCGACAAGGACAAGGACCTCGACGAGGCCCGCAAGCTGATCACCGCGCTCGCCGGGCTGGTCACCGCCGGCGCCCCGGAGATCAGCAACTTCCACGCCGCCCCGCTGCGCGACGGCCTGCGCTCGCTGCAGCTGGCCTTCCGCGAGGCCTCCATCGTGCCGGACGCGCCGGGCACCGGGCCGGGCGAGAAGTTCACGGGGCCGGTCTACTCCTGAGCGCGGTTTCCCCGAGGAGCACCCACCGACGTCGGTAGGTGCTCCTCGGTCTTTCTACCGCCGGTACAGCGGCTCCCCCGGCAGCTGCGCGCTCGCCGGCAGCACCGCCAGGTCCAGGCCCCGGTCCAGCCGGACCCGGAGCACCGGGTCCGCCGCCACCGCGCGGCCGACCCGCTGGGCCGCCGCCTGGACGCCCGCCTGGTCCAGCTCCGGGTCGAACACCACCGCGAGCACCCCGTCCGAGCCCTCCCCGGGCCCCAGCAGGCCGGACACCACCTGCGGCTGGTCCGCCAGCAGCGCCCGCACCGCCTCGCGCACCTCGGGGTCGCGCAGCGGCGGCAGGTACGGCCGGTTCTCGGCGAGCGCCCGCAGACGGGCGCCGGTCAGCTGGTACGGCACCGGGCCGGCCGGGTCGATCAGCAGGGTGTCGGCCTTCTCGGAGTAGGCGACCATCGCCGCCTGGGGGGCCGCGACCGGCGCCGGGCGGGCGTCGGCACGCCAGCGGGCCAGCGTCTCGAGTGACGTGAACGCCGGCAGCGCGCGGCGCCCGTCCGGGGCCTCCAGCACCGGCACCGCCATGTCGCTGCTCTTGTCGTGCTTGTGCCCGTGCTCGTCCACCTCGACCTCGCCGAGCAGGGCGACGATCGGGACCATCAGCCGGGTCGGGGTGAGTGCCGTCAGCACCTCGGGGTCGGCCGAGCGGTCCTGCGACCAGCGGGCGAGCGCCGCGGTGAGCGCCGCGTCCGCCGTGCCGTCGTCGTCGCCGAAGCCGGGGTTCGGAATGCTCTTGCCGACGAACGCCGGGTTGGAGAAGTCTTTGCGGTCCACCCGACCGACCCTATGCCACCCCGTCCCGGGAGCCGCACAAATCCGCACGCGCCCCCTACCCACGGGTAGCCGGGTGTGGCAGCCTGCGCGCATGGTGATGCTCGAACCCGCTCCCAGCGCCACCCCGGTCTCCGACCGCGCCCGGTACGACCGGGCCACCGCACACCTGGACGGGCCGGTCGCCGTCGTCGACCTCGCCGCCTTCGACGCCAACGCCGCCGATCTCGTGCGCCGCGCGGGCGGCAAGCCGATCCGGGTCGCCAGCAAGTCGCTGCGCTGCCGCGCCCTGCTGGAACGCGCGCTCGCCACCGACGGCTTCGCCGGGGTGATGAGCTTCACCCTCGACGAGTCGCTCTGGCTCGCCCGCACCGGCCTGCGCGACATCCTGCTCGCCTACCCCTCGGCCGACCGCGACGGCTTCGCCGCGCTGACCGCCGACCCGGAGCTCGCCCGCGAGATCACCGTCGTCCTCGACGACCCCGCCCAGCTCGACCTGATCGACAAGGCCCGCGCCGGCGACGCCGAGGTCCGGGTCTGCCTGGAGCTCGACACCGCGCTGCACCTGCTCGGCGGACGCGTCCGGATCGGCGCCCGCCGCTCGCCGCTGCGCACCCCCGAGGACCTCGGCACCTTCGCCGAGGCCGTCCAGCGCCGCCGGGGCTTCCGGGTCGTCGGCCTGATGGCGTACGAGGGGCACGTCGCCGGGGTCGGCGACCGGGTGCCCGGACGGCCGGTGCGCTCGCGGGTGATCCGGCTCATGCAGACCAGGGCCCGCACCGAACTCGCCGAACGGCGCGCGGCCGTGGTCCGGCGACTGCGTCAGGTCACCGAGCTGGAGTTCGTCAACGGCGGTGGCACCGGCAGCGTGGAGAGCACGGTGGCCGAGCGCGCCGTCACCGAGGTGGCCGCCGGCTCCGGGCTGTACGTGCCCCGGCTGTTCGACAACTACCGGTCGTTCCACGGCCGTCCGGCCGCACTGTTCGGCCAGCCGGTCGTCCGGCGGCCCGGCGTCGGCGTGGTGACCGTCCTCGGCGGCGGTTACGCCGCCTCCGGCCCGGCGGGCCCCGACCGCTCCCCGACCCCGTACCTGCCCGAGGGTCTGCACTACGACCCGACGGAGGGCGCGGGCGAGGTCCAGACCCCGCTGCTCGGCGCCGCCGCGGACGACCTGCTGATCGGCGACCGGGTCTGGTTCCGGCACGCCAAGGCGGGCGAACTGTGCGAACGCTTCGCCGAGCTGCACCTGATCGAGGGCGACCGGGTCGTCCGGACGGTCCCGACGTACCGGGGCGAGGGGAGGACGTTCCTCTGACGCCTCGTCCGGTTCTGCCCTACCGTGGTGCCGACACGACGAACCACGAGGGGACGCCATGGAAGCCGAGATCGTACAGCAGATGGTGACGTCGGGTGCCTCGTCGCTCGCCGGGCTGATGGCCACCGCGGCCTGGCAGCAGGTCAGTTCGCGGGTCTCCCGGATGTTCGGGCGCGGCGAGGAGGACGAGGCGACGACCGCCGAGCTGGAGGTGATCCGGGCCGAGGTGGTGGAGGCCGGCGACGACGAGGACGCACTGGCGGACCAGACCGCCGCACTGCGGGTCCGGCTGCGTCGGCTGTTCCGCGACCACCCGGAGGCCGCCGACGAACTCCGCGCGATCATCGAAGAGTTCACGCAGGACTCCCACGCACCGGCGTCCACGGTGTACCACAACAAACTCAAGGACATGACGGTCCACGGCAACGTCATCCAGGCCGGCAAGATGGTCCAGTCCGAGACGATCAACGGCAACCTGAACTTCTGAGTCCGACCTTTCCGGAGCCTTAAGCAGGCCCGATGGAACACCTAACCCCGGTGTCCCGTCGGGCCTTTGCGCTGCTCGTGGACATACAGTCCGTCAATAACCGTATGAAGCAGCGCTATTGCCATATGGTCCAGACCAATCCTACGCTCTGCCCGGGGGTCCGCGATCCGGGCCGCGGCTCCCGAACGGGCAGGCGTGTCCGCTCCCCCCACACCCGCCCGGAACGACGGTCGAGGAGTTCCCACCCCATGTCCATCAAGCGAAGTGCCCTGTCCGTCGGCGCCGTCGGCGCCGCGGTCCTCGCGATGGCGGCGGCCACCGCCGGCACCGCCAGTGCCCACGGCACGATGACCGGGCCCGTCAGCCGGGTCGCGGCCTGCTACGCCGAGGGTCCCGAGCACCCCGTCTCCCAGGTCTGCAAGGACCTCGTCGCGGCGAGCGGGACCCAGCCGCTCTACGACTGGAACGAGGTCAACATCGCCAACGCCAACGGCAACCACCAGGCGCTGATCCCGGACGGCAAGCTCTGCTCGGCCAACCGCGACAAGTACCAGGCCCTGGACTGGCCGCGCACCGACTGGCCGGCCACCGCCGTCAGCGCGGGCGCCTTCACCTTCCAGTTCCGCACCACCGCGCCGCACGTCGGCACCCAGACCGTCTACATCACCAAGCAGGGCTACGACCCCACGAAGCCCCTCAAGTGGTCCGACCTCGACCCGACGCCGGTGGCCCAGGTGCAGGTGGACCGCACCGCCACCAACGGGTACTACACCTACCCGGGGACGCTGCCGCAGCGCACCGGCCGCCAGCTGCTGTACATGATCTGGCAGCGCAGCGACAGCCCGGAGGCGTTCTACAGCTGCTCGGACGTCGACTTCGGCAAGCCCGCCGCGGCCGGCGGCGCGCCGGTGTCCGCGCTCGCCGCGCAGGCCCCGGCCGCGCCGAGCGACGCGCAGATCGCCGCGGACGCCCCGAAGTCCACGGTCGCCCACCACGGCCACGGCGGCGACCCCAACTCCCCGGCCGGGATCGTGGTGCCGACCGCCTCCGCGGCCGTCGGCACGTCGGCCACCGGTCCGCTGCTGCTCGCCGGCGCGGCGGCGATCGGCGTCGGCTGGGCCGGCATGGTGCTCCGGCGCCGTCGTGTCGAGGCTGTTCGACGCGACTCCTGAGGGCCGGATGCGGGGCCGGACCGGCCCACCCCCGTCCGGTCCGGCTCCCCGCGTGCGAAGTGAGCGAACGGCGGCGGCCCACCCGGGAGGTTCCGGGTGGGCCGCCGCCGGTGCGTGAGGAGTCGCCGCCGCTCAGGTGGCGGTGGTGGTGGTGCCCGTGCCCGGGTCGCCGGAGCCACCGGTGCCGCCGGAGCCACCGGTGCCGCCGCCGGGCAGCGGGATCGAGGGCAGCTTGCCCTTGTAGTCGCCGATGCCCTTGACGATGGTGTCCATCACGGCGGGGTCGGGCGCCTTGTCGGCGATGTCGAAGCCGAAGTGCACCGAGACCAGGCCGGTGCCGTCGGCGGACGGGAAGACCACGGTCTGCACGTAGCCGTTGTTGCCGGTGGGCGCGTCGACCTTCCAGCGGACGAGGTAGCCGCTCTTGCCGTTCACCGTGACGGCCTCGGACTTGAGCTCCTGGTGGCCGGTGATGTCGCCGTAGGCGTCCTTGGCGGCCTGGGTGATGTCGCTCTTGGCCGCCGCCTGGACGTCCGTGGCGCCGTCGATGTGGCCGGTGTTCACGCCGCCGAGGGTGCAGGTGCCGGTGCCGCCGCCCGCGCACGTGTAGCTGCCGACGCTCATCGACGCGAAGCCGTCGCGGGTGCTGCCGGCGTCCCAGCCGGACGGGACGGGCAGGGTGATCCGGTTGACCAGGTCGATCGCGCCGCCGGAGCCGGGGCGGGTCTTGCCGTTGCCGCCGGAACCACCGGAACCGTTGCCGCCGCTGCCGCCCTTGCCGCCGCCGCCCTTGCCGTTGCCGCCGCCGGGGCCCCCGCCCCCGGGGCCGCCGTCGCCGCCGAGGCCGGGGAAGTCGTTCCACGGGCCGTTCTCCCAGGGCGCGGCCTGCGGCTTCGCCGCGCGCTGCGTGCGGTCGCCGTGGCCGTCCATCGCGAGGTACGTCACCCCCGAGCCGACGCCCAGGCCGACCAGCGCCGCCACGACGGTCGCCACGACCAGCTTGGAGGGCTTGCGCCGGGCCTTGGCCGGCGGCGGCACCGCGGCGCCGTACGCGGCACCGAAGGGCGGCGGCTCCGGGTAGCGGACCGTCCCGCTCTCCAGCACCTCGCCCTCCAGCACCGCCGGCCCGCCGTCCGCCGCCGCGGGCTCCTCGGCCGTCCCCGGCCCCGGAGCGTCGGCGGCCGGGGGCTCCGGCGGCGGCGCGTCCGAGGGTGCGGGCCGGGTGCTGGCCGTCCAGCCCTTGCCGTCCCACCAGCGCTGCGGCCTCGGGTCGCTGCTGGTGTCCTTGGGGTCCGGGTACCACCCGGCAGGAATCTGCTCACTCACACCAGAGAATGTAAAGGCAGCCGGATAAACGCGAAATCAGCACAAGCGCGAATTCCCGGGCTTCCGGATGAAATTACGGTGAGAAGCGCCCCGGGCGGCCCGGCGGAGCGGTCTACAGCGGTGTGACGTACGCCCCGGAGATGCCGCCGTCGACCAGGAACTCGCTCGCGGTGATGAACGACGAGTCGTCACTGGCCAGGAACGCCACCGCGGCCGCGATCTCCTCCGGGCGGGCGAACCGGCCCAGCGGGACGTGCACCAGGCGGCGCGCGGCCCGCTCCGGGTCCTTCGCGAACAGCTCCCGCAGCAGCGGGGTGTCCACCGGTCCCGGCGACAGCGCATTCACCCGGATCCCCTCCCGCGCGAACTGCACGCCCAGCTCGCGGGACATCGCGAGCACCCCGCCCTTCGAGGCGGTGTAGGAGATCTGCGAGGTCGCCGCGCCCATCCGGGCCACGAAGCTCGCGGTGTTGATGATCGAGCCCCGCCCGTGCCGGCGCATGTAGGGCAGCGCCGCCTTGCAGCACAGGTAGACGGAGGTCAGGTTGACCTCCTGGACCCTGCGCCACGCCTCCAGGCCGGTGGTCAGGATCGAGTCGTCCTCCGGGGGCGAGATGCCCGCGTTGTTGAAGGCCACGTCGACGCTGCCGCACGTCTCGTAGGCCTCGTCGAACAGTGCCTCGACCATGTACGGGTCGGTGACGTCGGTGTGCACGAACAGGCCGCCGACCTCCTTCGCCGCCGCCCTGCCGCTCGCCTCGTCGAGGTCCGCGCACACCACCTTCGCGCCCTCGGCGGCCAGCCGGCGCGCCGCGGCCAGGCCGATGCCGCTGCCCGCTCCGGTGATCACGGCGGTGCGGCCGACCAGGCGTCGGCAGACCACGTCCTCCTGCACGGAACCCTTCCCGGTCATCGGCCTCACATCCGTTCGAAGGAGCGGTAGCGCTCCCAGTCGGTCACGGCGCCGTCGTACGCGGACTGCTCTACCCGGGCCATGTTCAGGTAGTGCTCCACCACGTCGTCGCCGAAGGCCGTCCGGGCGAGCTCGCTGCCGGCCCACAGGCCGGCGGCCTCGCGCAGCGAGCCCGGCACCCGGGCGTACTCCTCGACGGCGTACGCGTTGCCCAGGCACGGCGCGGGCAGCTCCAGCTTCCGCTGGAGGCCGTGCAGGCCGGCCGCGATCATCCCGGCCACCGCGAGGTACGGGTTGACGTCCCCGCCGGGCACCCGGTTCTCCATCCGCAGGCCGGGGCCGTGACCGACCACCCGGTAGGCGCAGGTCCGGTTGTCCCGGCCCCAGGCCACCGCCGTCGGCGCGAACGAGCCGGGGCGGTACCGCTTGTACGAGTTGATGTTCGGCGCGTACAGCAGGCTGAACTCGCGCAGCGCGACGAGCTGTCCGGCCAGGAAGTGCCGCATCGTGTCGGTCATCCGACCGTCCCGGTCCGCGAACGCGGGCGCGCCGACGGCGTCCCGCAGCGACAGGTGGATGTGACAGCTGTTGCCCTCGCGCTCGTCGTACTTGGCCATGAAGGTGAGCGCGCATCCCAGCTGGGCGGCGATCTCCTTCGCACCGGTCTTGTAGACGCTGTGCTGGTCACAGGTGGTGAGGGCGTCGGCGTAGCGGAAGGCGATCTCGTGCTGACCGAGGTTGCACTCGCCCTTCGCCGACTCGACGGTCAGGCCGGCGCCCGCCATCTCGTTGCGGATGCGCGACAGCAGCGGCTCCACCCGGGCCGTGCCGAGCATCGAGTAGTCGACGTTGTACAGGTTCGCCGGGGTCAGGCCGCGGTAACCGCCCAGCCAGGCCTGCTCGTAGGTGTCCCGGAAGACCAGGAACTCCAGTTCCGTGCCGATGTCGGCGGCCAGCCCGTACTCGGCCAGGCGCGCGATCTGGCGGCGCAACAGCCGGCGCGGCGCCGCGTCCACCGGGTGGCCGCCGTGCCGGGCCAGGTCGGCGGTGACCTGGGCGGTGCCGGGCTGCCACGGGGTCAGGCGCAGCGTGGCGAGGTCGGGGCGCATCGCGAAGTCGCCGTAGCCCGTGGCCCAGGAGGAGAACGCGTAGCCGTCGACGGTGTTGAGGTCGACGTCGACGGCCAGCAGGTAGTCGCAGGCCTCGGCGCCGTTCTCGACGACCTCGTCGAGGAAGAACCGGGCGGCGAACCGCTTGCCCTGCAGGCGGCCCTGCATGTCGGTGAAGGCGAGGGCGACGGTGTGCACCTCGCCGGCGTCCACCAGGGTGCGCAGTTCGTCCAGCGCGAGCGGAGCCCGCGGCGGCCCGCCGGCGGCGGCGTTCTCGGACATGGCGACGGAACCCTTCTCCTCGATCACTCTTCGAGATCAGGCGGTCACAGCGAACCGTACGGCCTGCGGCTCGCGGGGCGGAAGAGGGCGGGCGGGTGTGGCGCGCCGGGATCCGTGGTTGACGTGGGAAGGGACGTGACGGGTGCAGAATGCGCGCCATGGATCGCAGGCCTTTCATCGGCGTCAGCACCTACGTGGTGGACGCGAGCTGGAGCGACTGGCGGGGCCGCCGGGTGGCACTCGTGCCCGAGCGGTACACCGCCTACGTCCAGGACTCCGGTGGCATCGCCGTCCTCCTCCCGCCGGACGCCCCGGAACGCGCGCCCGACGTCCTCGCGCGGCTCGACGCCCTCGTCATCGCCGGCGGGCCGGACCTGGACCCGGCGTACTACGGCGCGGCGGCGCACCCGCGCACCGAAGTCGACTCGCCGGAGCGGGACGTGTGGGAGGTCGCGCTGCTGCGCGGCGCGCTCGCGGCGGGCATGCCGCTGCTGGGGATCTGCCGGGGGATGCAGGTGCTCAACGTCGTGTGCGGGGGGACGCTCGTCCAGCACCTGCCGGACGTCGTCGACGTGGACGTGCACAACGGCTCGCCGGGCACGTACGGGACGCACCTGGTGCGGCCGGTGCCCGGAACGCTGCTGGGCGGGCTGCTGCCGGAGAGCGAACTGGAGGTGCCGACCTTCCACCACCAGGCGGTGGACCGGGTCGGGGCCGGCCTGCGGGTCTCGGCGCACGCGCCGGACGGCACGGTGGAGGCGGTGGAGGGGCCGGGGTTCACGCTGGGGGTGCAGTGGCACCCGGAGCAGGGCGACGACCTGCGGGTGATGCAGGCGCTCGTGCGGGCGGCGACGGCGGCGCAGTTGGACGCCGTCGTGTTGGCGTAGCGGCAACTCACCTGCTGCGGCGGCGCTTTGGCGCCCTCCCCGCGCCCCGGACGCGAGGCGCGGGGATCCGCCGGTCAGCTGGGCGCGGGGACGGGGGTCCGGATCTGCGCCGCCGCCTCCAGGAGGGTGGGGAGCATCCGGGTGGCGTGGGCGGCGTAGCCCGCCGGGGACGGGTGGACGCCGTCGGGGCTCAGGAGGGTGTCGGCCCGGTCCCGGAACTCGGGGCCCGACGTGGGGGCCAGGTGGGCACCGGTACGGGCCGCGGTGCGGGTGTGGATACGGGCGAGGCGGCCGGAGCGGACGTGGCCGATCCAGCGGGCCGGGCGGCGGAAACCGGGAGCGTGACCGGGGTCGGGGCACGGCACGACGACCAGTTCCCAGCCGGCCTCCCGCAGCGCCTGCGCCAGGTGGGCGAAGCGGCGGGCGGCCCGGCCCAGCGGCGCGGGCAGCAGGACGTCGTTCCCGCCGACGATCAGCACCGCGATCCCCGGCCGCAGCCGCGCCGCCCGCAGCACCTGCCGGCCGACCGCGGCCGTGGTGGCACCGGCCCGGGCGTGGACGCGCAGGAGGACCGGGCGGCCGGTGCCCTCGGCGAGGCCCCGGGCGAGCCGGGCGCCGAGGGTCTGGCCCGGATGGCGGGCGCCGACGCTCTGGGCGAGCGAGTCGCCGAGCACGAGCAGCGTCAGCGGCCGGTCGTCGCCGGGGGCGGCGGGCTCGGTGGGCTCTGCGGATTCGTACCGCCCGTCCGGCGCGGGGACCGACCAGTCGGCGGGCGGGCGGCGGAACACCAGGCGGGCGTAGAGCCGGGCGAGGGGGAGGGACATCGGGGCTCCGGGTTCAGGCGGCGGTGAGCACGACAGCGGCGTTCTGGCCGCCGAAGCCGCTGGAGACGGACAGGGCGGTGGGCACGGCGAGGGCCTGGGCACGGCGCTCGACGAAGCGGGCGGCCCGGGCGTCGAGGCCTTCGAGGTGCTCGGCGATGCGCTCGCGGGCCTGCTCGCCGGCGGGGCCGAGCCCGCCCCGGTCGAGGACCTTGAGCGCGCGCAGCAGTCTCCAGTGGTAGCCGGGCAGGTTGTCCTCGGTGAGGAGGTTGACGACGAGGGCGGATCGCACGGCGGGGCCGATCGCGGACTGCTCGGGGCGCCAGGGCTCCCCGCCGAGCGGACCCTCGAAGTCCCGGCCGAGGCTCCAGGGGACGTACTGGTGTGGGAACCACTCGCGCGCCGAAGAGAGGTGACGGTTCATCAATTCTTCTGCGGTTGATTCGAGTTCGACGAGCCAGCGGACGGGTCCCGCGGTAGCGATCTTCACGGGGCATGATCGTCGCGGACCCGCACGGCGGGGTGCAAGCCGCGTTCACTCGGCTGGGTGGCACGCCCACTCGGATTGACCAAGGTCCGCGCCGAGGGCATTGCGAAGGTCGTCTGTGGGGCGCTCCGGCGGGAACGACAACGGTCACCAGTACAGCCTTTGGATCTTTGTCGATTCTGCGGTTCACTTCCGGTGCGGGGCGATCGCGCCGCGCCCCTCCCCACCCGTGCGCCCAGAGAGGACTTCGATGGCCGGGCACGAGCACTCCCACGATGATCATGCGCATGACCATGAACACGGCGGCCAGGGACACGGCCACGGCGGACACGCGCACGGCCACGGGCACGGCGGCCACTCGCACGGCGTCGCCGCCGACGCCGACCGCCGCTGGCTGGTCAGCGCCCTCGCCCTGATCGTCGTCTTCATGGCCGGCGAGGTCGTGGCCGGCTTCGCCGCGCAGTCGCTGGCCCTGATCTCCGACGCCGCGCACATGCTCACCGACGCCGCCTCGATCGTCCTCGCGCTGGTCGCGATGCGGCTCGCCGCCCGCCCGGCCCGCGGCGGCTACACCTACGGGCTCAAGCGGGCCGAGATCCTCTCCGCGCAGGCCAACGGCGTCACCCTCCTGGTCCTGTCCGCGTGGCTGGGCTACGAGGCGGTCACCCGGCTGATCGAACCCCCGGCCGTCACCGGCTCCCTGGTGCTGGTCACCGCGCTGATCGGCATCGTCGTCAACCTCGCGGCCACCTGGTGCATGTCGAAGGCCAACCGCAGCTCGCTCAACGTCGAGGGCGCCTTCCAGCACGTCCTGACCGACCTGTACGCGTTCATCGCCACCGCCGTCGCCGGCCTCGTCGTCATGACCACCGGCTTCGTCCGGGCCGACGCGATCGCGTCGCTGATCGTCGTCGCTCTTATGCTCAAGGCGGGCGTCGGCCTGGTCCGGGACTCCGGACGGATCTTCCTGGAGGCCGCCCCGGCCGGCATCGACCCGGACGCCGTCGCCGACCGACTGGTCACCGAACCGCTGGTCGAGGAGATCCACGACCTGCACATCTGGGAGATCACCTCCGGTCAGCCCGCCCTGTCCGCGCACATCCTGGTCACCCCCGGCGGGGACTGCCACGCCGTGCGGCGCGAGCTCCAGCGCCGGCTCGCCGGCGAGTACGGGATCACCCACAGCACGCTCCAGGTCGACCACGTCGGCGAGGACGAGGCGGGCGCGCTGCTGCAGATCGCCGCCCCGGGCGACCGGTCCGCCGAGCACTGCGCCGACGCGCACGGCCCGGTGCACCGCGCCGGACCGCACGAGCACTGACAACCGGCGCTCCACCGACACCAGCGGTCCGTCGGCCCCGTACGGCATGATCTGAGGCGTGACCGCACCGCGACTGATGCTGCTCGACTCCGCCAGCCTGTACTTCCGGGCCTACTTCGGCGTACCGGACACCCTGCGCTCGCCGCAGGGTGAGCCGGTCAACGCCGTCCGCGGCCTGCTGGACTTCATCGCCCGGCTGGTCCACGACCACCGCCCCGACCAGCTGGTCGCCTGCATGGACGCCGACTGGCGCCCGCAGTGGCGGGTGGACCTCGTGCCCTCGTACAAGACCCACCGCGTCGCCGAGGCCGCCGAGGACGGCGAGGAGGAGGTGCCCGACACCCTCGCCCCGCAGGTCCCGGTGATCGAGCAGGTGCTGGACGCGCTCGGCATCGCCCGCGTCGGCTCCCCCGGCTACGAGGCGGACGACGTCATCGGCACCCTCACCGCCCGGGCCACCGGGCCGGTGCAGATCGTCACCGGCGACCGGGACCTGTTCCAACTCGTGGACGACGCCCGCGCGATCACCGTGCTCTACCCCGTCAAGGGCATGGGCAACCTGCAGGTGACGGACGACGCGCTGCTCCTGGAGAAGTACGGCGTGCGCGGCGCCCAGTACGCCGACATGGCCGCCCTGCGCGGCGACCCGTCCGACGGCCTGCCGGGCGTCAAGGGCATCGGCGAGAAGACCGCCGCCCAGCTCATCAACGAGTACGGCGACCTCCCCGCCATCCGCGCCGCCGCCCTCGACGTCGCCTCCAGGCTCACCCCCGCCCGCCGCCGCAACATCGTCGAGGGCGCCGCCTACCTCGACGTCGCCCCGAAGGTCGTCCGCGTGGCCGACGACGCCCCCCTCCCCCTCTTCGACCCGGCCCTCCCCCATGAGCCCCTCGACCCCATGACCCTCGAAGAACTCTCCACCCGCTGGGGCCTCGGCACCTCCCTGGAACGCCTCCTGGAAGCCCTCGCCACCACCCGCTGAGCCGCCGGGTCCCGGACACGGGAAAGCCGCACGGGCCGGAGCCCGTGCGGCTTTCCCATGGACACCCCGCGGGACCTCAGCCCACCGAGGAGTAGGCGATGATGCCGCGGCGGAGGCCGTCGACGGCCTTGCGGGCGGTCCTGCGCAGGTCGGCGTCCTCGCCGGCGGCGTCCTGGATCTGGCCGAGGACGTCGATCAGCTGCTTGGTCCAGCGGACGAAGTCGCCGGCCGGCATCTCGGCGTCGCGCAGGACCTGGTCGAGGTTGTGGCCCAGCGCCCAGCGGTAGGCGACCCAGGCGAAGCCCAGGTCGGGTTCGCGCTGGCCGACGCCCTCGGCGGTGTTGATCCGGTGCTGCTCCTCCAGGGCGTCGAGGTGGCCCCAGATGCGGACCATCTTGCCGAGCGCCTCCTTGGCCGCGCCCTCCGGCACCCGGGGGGCGCCGGCGTCGTCGGCCTGGCGCGACTCGTACACCAGCGCCGAGGCGCAGGCGGCGAGTTCGGCCGCGGCCAGGCCGCTCCACACGCCCTCGCGGATGCACTCGGAGGCGAGCAGGTCGAGCTCGCCGTAGAGCCGGCCGAGCCGCTTGCCGTCGTCGGTGACGGTGTCGCCGCTCAGGTAGCCGAGGTCGGTGAGCAGCGCGCAGACGCGGTCGAAGGTGCGGGCGATGGTGTGCGTGCGGGAGCGCATCTTGCGCTCCAGCAGCTCGGTGTCGCGGTGCAGCCGGTGGTAGCGCTCGGCCCAGCGGGCGTGGTCCTCGCGCTCGTCGCAGCCGTGGCAGGGGTGCTGGCGCAGGGCGGTGCGCAGCCGGGTGATCTCGGGGTCGTCCGCCGCGGCGGCGCGCCCGCGCCGGAAGCGCTCGGGCTCCAGGTGGCCGGCCTTGGTGCGCAGCGCGGAGGCGAGGTCGCGGCGGGACTGCGGGCTGCGCGGGTTGAAGGACTTGGGGATGCGCACCCGCTCGATCGCGACGACCGGGTGCGGGAAGTCGATCATGGCGAGCCGCTTGACCTGCCGCTCGGCGGTGAGCACGACCGGGCGCGGCCCGTCCTGGAAGTCCGGGTGGCGCGACCCGCCGCGGCCGGAGCGGTCGACCGGCGGCAGGCCCGGGTCGAGGACCAGGGCGAGGCCGGCGAACTTGCCGGTGGGCACGTGGATGACGTCGCCCGGCCTGAGCTGCTCGATGGACTCGGCAGCGGCGGCGCGGCGCTGGCTGGTGCCCTCGCGGGCGAGCTCGTTCTCGCGGTCCTTGAGCGTCCGGCGCAGCTCCATGTACTCGTCGAAGTCGCCGAGGTGGCAGGTCATCGACGCGCGGTAGCCGTCCAGGCCCTCCTCGTTGCGCTGCACCTGGCGGGCGATGCCGACGACCGATCGGTCCGCCTGGAACTGCGCGAAGGACGTCTCCAGCAGCTCGCGCGAGCGGTGCCGGCCGAACTGGGAGACCAGGTTGACGGCCATGTTGTAGGACGGCCGGAACGAGGACTTGAGCGGGTAGGTGCGGGTGCCGGCCAGGCCGGCGAGCGCCTCCGGGTCGAGGCCGCGCTGCCAGAGCACGACGGCGTGGCCCTCGATGTCGATGCCGCGGCGCCCGGCGCGGCCGGTGAGCTGGGTGTACTCGCCGGGGGTGATGTCGGCGTGGGTCTCGCCGTTCCACTTGACGAGCTTCTCCATGACCACCGAGCGGGCGGGCATGTTGATGCCGAGCGCGAGGGTCTCGGTCGCGAAGACGGCCTTGACCAGGCCCTTCACGAACAGCTCCTCGACGACCTCCTTGAACCGGGGCAGCATCCCGGCGTGGTGGGCGGCGATGCCGCGCTCCAGCCCGTCCAGCCACTCGAAGTAGCCGAGGACGTGCAGGTCCTCGTCGGGGATGTCCGCGCAGCGCTCCTCGACGAGGGCGCGGACCAGGGCGCGGTCGGAGTCCTTGTTGAGCCGCAGCCCGGAACTGAGGCACTGCTGGACGGCGGCCTCGCAGCCGGCCCGGCTGAAGATGAAGGTGATCGCGGGCAGCAGGCCCTCGGCGTCGAGCCGGTCGATGACGTCGACGCGGCCCGGCGTCCAGACCCGGCCGGGGCGGCCGTTGGGCATCGAGCGGCCCCGGCCGCGGCCGAAGCGGTCGCGCGGGTTGCGGTCGAGCTCGGCGCGGGCGAGCCGGACGAGCTCGGGGTTGACCGCCTTGCCGGGGTTCTTGAGGCTGTGCTTGGGGCGGCCGTCGCGGTCGGGGCTGGCGAACAGGTCGTACATCCGGTTGCCGGCCATCACGTGCTGCCACAGCGGGACGGGCCGGTGCTCGGAGACGATCACCCGGGTGCCGCCGCGGACGGTGTCCAGCCAGTCGCCGAACTCCTCGGCGTTGGAGACGGTCGCGGAGAGCGAGACGAGGGTGACCGACTCGGGGAGGTGGATGATGACCTCCTCCCAGACGGCGCCGCGGAAGCGGTCGGCGAGGTAGTGGACCTCGTCCATGACGACGTAGCCGAGGCCGTCGAGGGTGCTGGAACCCGCGTAGAGCATGTTGCGCAGCACCTCGGTGGTCATGACCACCACGGGGGCGTCGCCGTTGACGGTGTTGTCGCCGGTGAGCAGGCCGACCTTGGCGGCGCCGTAGCGCTTGACCAGGTCGCCGTACTTCTGGTTGGAGAGCGCCTTGATCGGCGTCGTGTAGAAGCACTTGCGGCCGCCGGCCAGGGCCAGGTGCACGGCGAACTCGCCGACGATCGTCTTCCCGGAGCCCGTGGGGGCGGCGACGAGGACGCCCTCGCCCGCCTCCAGGGCCCGGCAGGCCTCGACCTGGAAGTCGTCCAGCGGGAAGTCGTACAGCTGCTGGAAGCCGTGGAGGGCCGTCGCCTGCTCCACGGCCCGGCGACGGCTGGCCGCGTACGCCTCGGCGGGGCTGGGCTCCCGGTCGTCGTGGGGCTCGGGCTCGGGGGTGTTCATCGCCGTCCGGGTGGGGTTGGTGTGATCTCGCATCTCAGCGAGAGGTTACCCGGGTGGACTGACATCGATAGCACCGTTTTTTCCCGGGACCAGATCAGTTCTCTCTCAGATCCATAGTTGCAAATGTCTTCAAGCGATCGGATCCTGGCCAGCTTCGGACGACTCCGGTCAATCCCGGTGGAGAGCGGCCCGTCCTCCCTACCTTCGACCGCACCGAACACACGCACCGGACGCACGGCCGGATCCGCGGCCGGGTACACGACCGGACACACGGGAGGACACCGAGATGGCGAACCTGGAGACGTCCCTCAAGGACGCGATGTCGATCGACGGGGCGATCGGCGTGGCCCTCGTCGACTACGGCAGCGGCATGGCGCTCGGCAGCCTCGGCGACGGCGGCGAACTGGACCTCAACGTCGCCGCCGCCGGGAACACCGACGTCGTCCGCGCCAAGATGCGGGCGATGGAGATGCTCAACCTGCACGACAACGACATCGAGGACATCCTGATCAGCCTCACGAACCAGTACCACATGGTCCGGCCGATCACGACGCCCTCAGGCCGCGGGCTGTTCCTCTTCCTCGCGCTCAACCGCAACCGCTCCAACCTCGCGATGGCCCGCCACCAACTCAAGCGGATCGAACTCGCCCTGGAGATCTGAGCGCACCGACACCAGGGAAGGGGGGATCTCGTGCCGGTAGCCCTCTACCAGGCCAAGGCCGAGTTCTTCCGGATGCTCGGCCACCCCGTGCGGATCCGGGTCCTCGAACTCCTCCAGGCCGGACCGACGCCCGTGCGCGACCTGCTCGCGGCACTGGAGGTCGAACCCTCCAGCCTGTCGCAGCAGCTCGCCGTGCTGCGCCGGTCCGGCATCGTCACCGCGACCCGGGAGGGCAGCACGGTGGTGTACGCGCTCGCCGGGGGCGACGTCGCCGACCTGCTCCGCTCGGCCCGGCGGATCCTCACCGGACTGCTCGCCGACCAGAACCAGCTCCTCGCCGAGCTGCGCGCGACCGCCGAATGACGGAGCGCGCGGCCCACGAGACGGCACGGCCCCTGAACAGCACGGCCCTTGAACAGATCCACCCTTGAACACTCAGCCCTTGAACAGATCCGCCCTTGAACGGCTCAGCCCTTGAACAGATCCGCCCTTGAACGGCTCAGCCCTTGAACAGCTCGGCCAGCCCGTCCGCCAGCCGCTCGTACTCGTGCGGCCGGTTGTACACCTGCGCGCACACCCGCAGCACCCCGCCGCCGGCCCACGGGCGGACGGCGACCCGGGTCGCGAGGCGCTCCCGCACCGCCGCCATCACCGCCCGCGCGTCGGGCTCGGTCTCGGCCCACCCGGCAGGCAGCCGGACGGTGCGCATCCACGCCCAGGGCGGCGCGGGCAGCGGCACCAGCCCGGCCCGCTCGACGAGCGCCCGCTGGCCGTACGCGGCGAGCCCGGCGTTGTGCGCGGCGACGCGCCCGGTGCCGAGTTCCCGCAGCAGGTCGAACCCGGCCGGGGCGGCCAGC
Source organism: Kitasatospora sp. NPDC048722 (assembly GCF_040650235.1). Taxonomy (NCBI): domain Bacteria; kingdom Bacillati; phylum Actinomycetota; class Actinomycetes; order Kitasatosporales; family Streptomycetaceae; genus Kitasatospora; species Kitasatospora sp. NPDC048722. Next base: position 26,523 of record NZ_JBEZGX010000059.1, on the reverse strand, counting down.
CAGGGCGTGTAGTCGCAGGTGCCGCGCCACTCGACGTTGGCCGGGAAGCCCCGGTCGTGCTCCCAGGAGAGGGCGAGCGGCCGCACCCGGTCCGTCCACTCCGGGCGGACGGACAGGACGGCGGTGGCGCGCGGGGCGAAGGCCCACTTGTGCAGGTTTCCGCACCAGAAGTCGGCCGCTCCGTCGACCGGCGCGGGCAGCATGCCGGGCGCGTGGGCGCCGTCCACGACGGTGGTCACGCCGCGCCGGCGCAGCTCGGCGAGCAGCTCGGGGCCGGCGACGACGCGGGCGGTGGGCGAGGTGACCCGGTCGAGGACGGCGAGGCGGGTGCGCCCGTCGACGGCCGCCAGCACCGCCTCCCGGACGGCGTGCTCGTCCGGGGCGTCGAGGGGCAGCACGGCGGTGACGAGCTCGGCGCCGGCCTCGGCGGCCCGTCGGGCGGCCGCCCGGGTGACGGCGCCGTAGCCGTGGTCGGTCACCAGGACGCGGTCGCCGGGCGCGAGCGGGACGGTGTCCAGCGCGATGGCGACCGCTTCGGTGACGTTGGTGACCAGCGCGAGGCGGTCGGGGTCGGTGTCCAGCTCGGCGGCGATCCGGCGGCGGGCGGCGCCGATCCGGCCGGGCAGGTCGGCGAAGAAGTCGTCCGGGTCGAGCTCGTGCTCGGTGCGCAGCCGTTCCTGCACCTGCTGGACGGGCAGGGGCACCGCGCCGTACGAGCCGTGGTTCAGGTGCGCGGCGTCCGTCGAGAGGCCGAACAGCCCGTCGGTCCCGTCCAGGGGCTCGGGGGGCTCGACGGTCGGCAGGTCCTCGGTCACGGCACTCTCCTCCTGCTGGTGTTGTGTGACATTTCACATGACGTACCCCTGGTCCGGCAAGGCGCCGTCCGGCCACCATCGGGCGATGACCATCACGGACCCCCTCCTCACCCTCAGCGCCCGAACCGGCCGGTTCACCTTCGGTGCCCCGCGTGCGACCACGCTCAGCGAGGACGGTACCCGGCTGCTGCTGCTCCGTTCGACCGGTCCGCAGGACCCGGTCGAACGCCTCCACCTGCTCGACACCTCGACCGGCGCCGGGGCCGCCACCGAGCGCCTCGTCGCCGATCCCGCCGTGCTCGCCCCCGGCCGCGCCGGCCACCGCGACGACCTGCCCGCCGTCGAGCGCCGGCTGCGCGAACGGACCAGGCTGGCCGCCCCCGGCATCGGCACGTTCGCGGCCACCGCCGACCTCGCCGTCGCCGTGTTCACCCTCGACGGCCGGCTCTTCCGGGTCGACACCGCCACCGGCTCGGGCACCGAACTCCCCACCGCAGGGCCAGCCTTCGACCCCCGTCCGGACGCCACCGGCGAGCGCGTCGCATACGTCGCCGACGACGCGCTGTACGTCCACCCGGACCTCACGCCCGTCTCCCCCGACGACGGCGCCCGCTGGGGCGTCGCCGAGTTCGCCGCCGCCGAGGAGCTCGGCCGCCACCGCGGCCACTGGTGGCGCCCGGACGGCGGCGCGCTGCTCGCCGCCCGGGTGGACGAATCCGCCCTGCCCCGGCGGTACTTCGCCGACCCCGCCCAACCCGGCCTGCCCGCCGAGGACTTCGCCTACCCGCAGGCCGGCGGCCCGAACGCCGACGTCCAGCTGTGGGTCCTCGGCACCCGGGAGGCCGACCGCAGCCGCGTCCGACTCCGCTGGGACGCCGACGAGTTCCCGTACGTCTGCGACGCCTCCTGGGCCTCGGACGACGAGGTCCTGCTGACCGTCGCCGACCGGCTCCAGCAGAACGTCCTGCTGCTCACCGCCGACCCCGCCACCGGCGAGACCCGTGAACTCTCCCGCACCACCGACGAGTTCTGGGTCGACGACCTGCCCGGCACCCCGGCCCGGCTCCCCGACGGCCGCCTCCTCACCGCCCACGACACCCCGGACGCCCGCGGCCTCGCCCTCGACGGCAAGCCGCTCGACACCACCGGCCTCCAGGTCCGCCGGGTGACCGGCACGCTGCACGGCCGGCTGCTCTGCGAGACCACCGACGGCGACCCGGCCGACCAGCACGTCCACCTCGTCGACCCCGACGGTGGCCCGCCCGAGCGGCTCAGCGACGGCCCCGGCGTCCACTGCGCCCTCGCCGCCGCCGGCACCCTGCTGCTCACCTCCGCCACCCCCGACGGCGTCCGCCGCACGCTGCGCCTGCCCGACGGCCGCGAGCTCCCGCTCGCCGACCTGAGCGCGGCCCTCCCGTTCCGCGTCCGCCCGCACTTCGCGCGCGTCACCGAACTCGCCCTGCCCACCGCCGTGGTGTACCCGCGCGACCACGTCCCCGGCCGACGGCTGCCCGTCCTCCTCGACGTCTACGGCGGCCCCGGCTTCCAGGCCGTCGCGAGCGAACCTCGCCGCTGGCAGCTCCGCCAGTGGTGGGCCGACCAGGGCTTCGCCGTCGTCACCACCGACAACCGGGGCACCCCGTTCGTCTCCCCCGCCTTCACCCGGGCGATCTTCCGCCGCTTCTCCCAGGTGGCGCTCGACGACCAGGTGGCCGCGCTGCACGCACTCGCCGAGCGCCACCCCGACCTCGACCTCGGCCGGGTCGGCGTGCGCGGCTGGTCGTACGGCGGCTACTTCGCCGCACTCGCCGTCCTGCGCCGCCCCGACGTCTTCCACGCCGCCGCCGCGGGCGCCCCGCCCACCGACTTCCGGCAGTACGACACCGCGTACACCGAGCGCTACCTCGGCCTGCCGCAGGACAACCCGGAGGGCTACGCCGACGACTGCCTGATCGGCGACGCCCCCGCGCTGACCCGCCCGCTGCTGCTGGTCCACGGGCTGGCCGACGACAACGTCCACCCCTCGCACACCCTGCGGCTCTCCCGCGCGCTCACCAGGGCCGGCCGCCCGCACCGCGTCCTGCCGCTGCCCGGCGTCACGCACATGACCCCCGACGGGGTGGGCGAGCAGGTCGCCCGGGCCGAACTCGCCTTCCTCCGTGAGACCTTGGGGTGATCCATTGAGTTCGCCCGGCCGTGCTGCCACACTCCGGCATGACCGGCACCCGACCCGGGCGCCGGAGCGGTACGGCCACACGGGGAGAGCACACATGAAGATCCGGAGACCCGGCCCGGTCAACCGGCGCCAGTGGACGCCGCTGACCGCGGTCAACGGCGGAGTCGCCTTCGGCCTGGAGCTCGCGCTGCTCGCGGCGCTCTGCTACTGGGGTTTCAAGACCGGCGCCGGCCTCGGCACCAGGCTGCTCCTCGGGATCGGCGCGCCGGCCCTGGCGGCGACCGTCTGGGGTCTGTTCCTTGCCGCGGGCGGGCCGAAGTACCGGCTGCCGCTCGCCGCCGAGATCGTCCTCAAGCTGGTGGTCCTCGGTACGGGCGCGCTGGCCCTGTACGCCACCGGCCGGACCACGCTCGCGACGGTGTACGGCGTGCTCGCGGTGGTCACCACGGCCGTGGAGTACACCACCGGCTGACGGCCCGGGAAGGCCCCGGGTCCCCCGACGAAAAGGGACCCGGGGCGGTCGGTGGGTCACCGCCGCCGGGTGGCGAGAGCCCAGGTCACGACGCCGAGCAGGGTGATCCCCGCGATGCCGGAGGTCACGCGGCGGGCCGAGGCCGACATGCCGCCCACGCGCAGTACCGGGCGCCGCCGATGTCGGCCACGATCGACGGAATCAGTGCGGCGGCGAGGTAGAGGTTCACCGCGTACAGCGCGAACCCGCCCGCGAGGATCGACGCGGGCGCCGCGAACTGCCGGGAGAACAGTTCGCGCCAGCACGCCGAGGGCCCGGTCGACAACCCTACCGATACATAACTTCTCTGCTCGGTAGGGTCTGTGGCACGCCGCCTCGCGACCGATTCGATCACGTCCGGTACGCTGGACCTTCAAGAGGACTTGAAGTCAAGGAGCACATCCGGAGGGCCGCCATGGACACCGCACCGGTCGATCTGCTGAGCGTCGGAGAGGTGGCCCGGCGGGCCGGGATCGCCACCTCGGCGGTGCGCTTCTACGAGGAGCAGGGCCTGATCTCCTCCGAGCGGACCACCGGCAACCAGCGCCGCTACCGTCGGCACGTGCTGCGCCGGCTCTCCCTCGTCCTGGTCGCCAAGCGGCTGGGCATCCCGCTGGCCGAGGTGGCCGAGGTCTTCGCCGCGCTGCCCGAGGACCGGATGCCCGGCAAGCGCGACTGGGAGCGCATCTCCGCCAAGTGGGCCGAGCACCTGCGCGCCCGGCGCGCCGAGCTGGAACGACTGGAATCGGAGCTGACCGGTTGCATCGGCTGCGGCTGCGTGTCGTTGCGCCGCTGCCGGGTGCTCAACCCCGGCGACGAACTGGCCGCCGAGGGACCGGGCCCGCGCCGACTGCCGCCCCTGACCGAATGAACGGGCAAACGGGCGAGCTGATGACCGAACGACTGGAACCCGGTCGGGCGCGGTCCTCGTGGTTCCCCACCGCGCCCGACCGGGGGTCTGGGGCGTGTCAGGCCTCGGGGAAGTGGCAGGCCGCCTCCCGGCCGCCCGGGCCGGCGAGCTTCAGCAGCGGCCGCTCCGTCCGGCACACCTCCTGCGCCTTCGGGCAGCGCGGGTGGAACGTGCAGCCGGACGGCGGGTTCGCCGGGCTCGGCGGGTCACCCGCCAGGACGATCCGCTCGCGCGCCCGCTCCGCCGCCGGATCGGGCAGCGGCACGGCCGACAGCAGCGCCTTCGTGTACGGGTGCGCCGGGTTGCCGTACACCTCGGCCTTGTCCCCGATCTCGACGATCCGGCCCAGGTACATCACCGCGACGCGGTCGCAGACCCGCTTGACCACCGACAGGTCGTGCGCGATGAACACGTAGGCGAGGCCCAGCTCGCGCTGCAGCTCCTCCATCAGGTTGACGACCTGCGCCTGGATCGACACGTCGAGCGCGGACACCGGCTCGTCGGCGATCACCAGCTTCGGCGAGGTGGCCAGCGACCGGGCGATGCCGATGCGCTGCGCCTGGCCGCCGGAGAACTCGTGCGGGTAGCGGTCGAGGTGCTCGGGGATCAGCCCGACCAGCTCCATCAGCTCGCCGGCCCGCTTCCGCGCCTCGGCGGCGCCCGACCCCTGGACCAGCAGCGGCTCGGAGATGATCCGGGCCACCGTCTGCCGGGGGTTGAGCGAGGAGTACGGGTCCTGGAAGACCATCTGCAGGTGCCGCCGGTGCGGCCGCAGTCGGGACTGGGACAGGCCGCCGATCTCGGTGCCGTCGAAGGTGACGGTACCCGCGGTCGGGTCGAGCAGCCGGACGATCATCCGCCCGGTGGTGGACTTGCCGCAGCCGGACTCGCCGACCAGGCCCAGGGTCTCGCCCCGGCCGACGTCGAAGGACACCCCGTCGACCGCCCGGATCGGCGCCCCCGGACGCCCGGTGCGACCGCGGCGCCCCGGGAACGTCTTCACCAGGTCCCGTACGGAGAGCAGGGTTTCACCCGTCGATCGAGCCATCACGCGACCCCTTCCGGCACCAGTGGCAGGTGGCAGGCGGCCTGGTGGCCGGGGCCGAGCGGACCGAGTTCGGGGCGCTCGGCCAGGCAGCGGGCGTGTTCCTCGGCGGTCGCGGTGGTGGTGCGGGCGCAGCGCGGCGCGAAGGAGCAGCCGGGGGCGGGGACGATCAGCGACGGCGGGCTGCCCGGGATGGCCCGCAGCGGGGCGTCGTCGGTGTCGTCGAGGCGGGGCAGCGAGTCGAGCAGGCCGCGGGTGTAGGGGTGGGCGGGGGCGCCGAACAGCCGGTCGACCGGGGCCTGTTCGGCGGAACGTCCGCCGTACATGACGAGCACCTCGTGGGCGACCCGGGCGACGACGCCGAGGTCGTGGGTGATCATGACGACGCCGAGGCCGCGCTCCTGCTGGATCCGGGCGATCAGGTCGAGGATCTGCGCCTGCACGGTGACGTCGAGGGCGGTGGTGGGCTCGTCGGCGATCAGCAGGTCGGGTTCGCAGGCGAGCGCCATGGCGATCATGACGCGCTGGCGCATGCCGCCGGAGAACTGGTGCGGGTACTCGTCGACGCGGCGGCCCGGTTCGGGGATGCCGACCTCGGCGAGCATCTCGACGGCGCGCTGCCGGCCGGCCCGGCGGCCCGCCCGGAAGTGCACCCGGTAGTGCTCGGCGATCTGCTCGCCGACGGTGTAGAAGGGGTGCAGGCTGGACAGCGGGTCCTGGAAGATCATCGCGATCCGCCGGCCCCGGACGGTGCCCAGCTCCCGTTCGCCGAGCCCGTTCAGCTCCCGTCCGTCCAGCCGGATCGAGCCGGTGACGGCGGCGCCGCGGTGCAGGCCCATGACGGCGAGCGAGGTGACGGACTTGCCGCTGCCGGACTCGCCGACCAGGCCGAGGGTGCGCCCGGCGTCGACGGTGAAGGAGATGCCGTCGACGGCCCGGACGGTGCCGCGCGGGGTGTCGAACGAGACCCTGAGGTCGTCGACTTCCAGAAGAGCGGCCATCAGTACCTCACTCTCGGGTCGACGAACGCGTAGAGCAGGTCGACCAGCAGGTTCGCCGCGACGATGAAGGAGGCCGCGAGCAGGGTGACGCCGAGGATGACCGGCTGGTCGGAGCGGACCAGCGCGTCGTAGAAGAGCCGTCCGACGCCGGGCAGTCCGAAGATGGACTCGGTGATGACGGCGCCGGCCAGCAGCCCGCCGAGGTCCATGCCGAAGATCGTCAGGATCGGCGTCATCCCGGAGCGCAGCCCGTGCTTGACGGTGACGGTCCGGCCCGGCAGCCCCTTGGCGCGGGCGGTGCGGATGTACGGCTCCGCCATCGCCTCGATCATCGAGTTGCGGCTCTGCCGGGCGTACATGGCCGCGTACAGCAGGGCGAGCGCGATCCACGGCAGGAGCAGGTTGGAGGCCCACTGCACCGGGCCGTCGGTGAACGTGTGGTACGCCGGGTAGGGCAGCAGCCCGGCCGTCCTGACCACGCCCCAGATCAGCATGATCGAGGTGAAGTAGACCGGCAGCGACGCGGCGCCGACCGAGAACACCATCAGCGTGCGGTCGACGGCCGTGTCCTTGCGCAGCGCCGAGGTGACGCCCGCGCCGAGGCCGAGGGCCAGCCAGAGCACGGCCGCGCCGAGCGCCAGCGAGACGGAGACCGGCAGCCGGTCGGTGAGCAGGTCCCAGACCGGCAGCGAGTACTCGTAGGAGTAGCCGAGGCACGGGAAGCCGCAGTGCACGGCGCTGGGGCCGCTGCCGTAGTCGCGGCCGGCGAAGATGCCGGTCAGGTAGCCGGCGAACTGATCCCAGACCGGCCGGTCCAGGCCCATCGCCGCCTTGACGTCGGCGAGCCGCTCCGGGCTGCAGGTCTTGCCGCAGGCCGCCGCGGCCGGGTCGCTGGGCAGCAGGTAGAAGATGGTGAAGGTGATGGCGCAGATGGCGAGCAGGATGCCGGCCACGCCGAGCAGCCGGCGGCCGAGGTAGAGGATCACGACCGGCCTCCCCGGGGGTCCAGGATGTCGCGCAGCGCGTCGCCGAGCAGGGTGAACGCGAGCACGGCGAGGAACAGGAAGGCCGTCGGGATCAGGAAGTACGTCGGGTCGGTCTCGTAGAAGTTGATGCTCTCGGCGATCATCTGGCCCCAGGACGGGGTCGGCGGGCGCACGCCGACGCCGAGGTAGCTGAGCGCGGCCTCGGTCGCGATCATGCCGGGGACGAGCAGCGTCGTGTAGGCGATCACCGGGCCGGAGACGTTGGGCAGGATCTCCCGGGTGAGGATCCGCCAGGGGCGGGCGCCGCCGACCCTGGCCGCCTCGACGTACTCGCGGTGCTTGAGGGAGAGGGTCTGACCGCGGACCACCCGGGCGATGCCGGGCCAGGTGAACAGGCCGATCACCAGGGTGATCAGCAGGATCCGGTTGACGTCCTTGGCCACCGACATCATCGCGATCATGAAGATCAGGGACGGGAAGGACATCGTGAGGTCCATCAGCCGGGAGAGCACGGAGTCGGTCCGGCCGCCGAAGTACCCGGCGGCGATCCCGGCCAGCGTGCCGGTGGCCACGACCACGGCGGTGGCGGTGAAGGCGATCAGCAGCGAGACCTGGCCGCCGTGCAGGACCCGGGCGAACAGGTCGCGCCCGGTCGACGGTTCGACGCCCAGCCAGTGCCGGGTGCCGATCCCGCCGAAGTCCCCGATCGGCTGGCCGCCGAGGTAGGGGTCGATCGCGCGCTTGTCGAACTCGTCGGGGGACCAGCCGCCGAGCGCGCTCAGCGGCCCGGCCAGCACGGCGAGCAGCACCAGGACCGCGACGGTGACCAGGCCGAACCGGGCCGAACCGCGGGCCCACAGCCGGTCCCAGACCAGCCGCCAGGGCCCGCGCCCGGCGGCCTTCGCGGGGCCCGCCGCCGCGGCCCGCGCGGCGGCGGGCTCGGCGGTGGCGGGCTCAGTGGTGGCAGTCATCGGACGGCCCCTCAACCCTGACCCTTGGAGGGGTCCTTGAGGCCGATCGTGGCGAAGTCCCACTGACCGGTCCACACCGGGTGCCCGAAGGCGCCGGCCACGTTCGTCCCGGCCAGCAGCGGGCGGCGCTGCCAGAGCATCGGCACGGTCGGCGCCTTCTTCATCAGGTCGTCGTTGAGCTGGAGCCAGGCCTTGTTGGCCTCGGCGACGTCGGTCATCGCGCTGATCTGGTCGATCCGGTCCGAGGTGGCCTGGTCGCGGAACTGCTCGACGTTGCCCTGGTTGCCCTTCTCCTTGATGGTGCGGCCGTCGAAGACCATGGGCAGGAAGGTCGCGCCGGACGGGTAGTCCGGGCACCAGCCGAGGATGGCGAGGTCGGGCGCGTTCTTGGTGTCGCCGATGGTGTCGTAGTAGACGGACGGGTCGGCCGTGGTGATGGTGACCTGGATCCCGGCCTTGGCCAGCGACTGCTGGAGCGCCTCGGCCCGGGTCTTGTCGCCGGAGGAGACGGTCAGCGAGACCTTGAGGTCGGTCTTGCCCGCGTCCTTGAGGAGCTGCTTGGCCTTCTCCGGGTCGCCGGTCGGGGCGATCTTCAGCGTGTCCTGCTTGACGCCGCCGGTCATCGCGGGCGGCAGGTAGGAGGTGGCCACGTCGCCCATCGCCGGGCCGCCGTTCGCGGTGACCTGGGCGTCCCGGTCCACCGCGTACATCAGCGCCTCGCGCACCTTCGGGTCGTCGAACGGCGCCTTGGAGGTGTTGGGGTAGAGCATGTCGGTGCAGCCCTGCTGCTCGGCGATCAGCCGGGACTTCACGTCCGGCTTGGGCAGCACCTTCGCGACCGATTCCGGGCGCAGGTTCATCCACTCGACCGCCGAGGCGTCGGCACCCTCGCTCGCGATGATCCGGTCGTCGACCTGCCCGCCCTTGAGGCCCTGGACGACCACGATCTTGTCGGGGTAGGCCTTGCGGACCGGATCGGTGGCCGGGTCCCAACTGGCGTTGCGGACGAGCGTCAGCTGCTTCCCGCGGTCGTAGGTCTCGATCTTGTACGGGCCGGAGGAGAACGGGCGCAGGTCGTACTGCGTGCCCTTGTCCTGGGCCTGCGGCACGGGCGCGAAGGTCGGCAGGGTCGCGGTGTAGGAGAACTCGGCCACCGGACGCTTGAGGTGGAAGACGACGGTGCGGTCGTCCGGGGTCTCGATGCTCGCCAGGTGCTCGCCGTTCAGCGGGCCCTTGTAGTTCTCTCCGCCGGCCAGGTACTGCTGCGCGTAGTCGGGGCCGCCGGTGAGGTCCGGGGCGAAGGAGCGCTCGACGTTGTACTTGATGTCGGCGGACCTGATCGGCGTGCCGTCCTCGTACTTGACGCCCTCCTTGAGGGTGAAGCTCCAGGTCTTCCCGCCGTCCGAGGAGCGGCCGAGGTCGGTGGCGAGGTCGGGGACGATCTCGCTGCCGGCGGCGCCCGGCTCCGCCTTGAAGGTGACCAGGGTGCGGTAGAGCAGCCGGATGCCGAAGTCCATGTTCGGCATGGTCCAGTTGCGGGCCGGGTCGAGGTGGGCGAAGTCCTGGTTCGAGAGGACGGTCAGGGTGCCGCCCTTGACCGGGGTGCCGCCGACGATGGAACCGGAGGCGGCGCCGGGGGCCCTGGTGCTCGCGGCCTGGCTGTCACCGCCGCTGTCGCTCTTGTCGTTCGTGCAGGCCCCGAGGCCGAGGGTGAGGGTCGCCGCGAGGGCTGCCGCGAGCGCGGCGTGGGTGCGCCTGGTCATGTTGCAACTCCGCTGTGGGGGCCGGGTCTGGCCGCTCCGCTGTGTGACCCGTAACATAGTAATGTGAAATTGCACTGCACAAGAGCCTGCGCCGCCCGTTACCGAGCTGTGTCCGGCGTCCTACCGCCCGCGCCACGTCGAGGAGTTCACCGGTGACCCTCCGTCAAGCCGACCTCAACACGGGGAGCCACGACCTCCCCGTCTCCCCCGCCCTCGACGCCTTCATGGCCACGCGGTGGGCCCCCACCCCGCTGCCCGCCGACCGGCGCGCGCCCGGTCACGACCGCCTCCCCGGACGGCACGCCCGGCTCTCCGCCGCGTTCCCCGGCGAGCGGCTGGTCGTCCCCGCCGGCCGGCTCAAGGTCCGCTGCAACGACCTCGACCACCGCTTCCGCCCGCACAGCGCCTACGCCTGGCTCACCGGCCTCACCGGCGAGGACCAGGCCGACCACGTCCTCGTCCTCGAACCGGCCGGCCCCACCGGGCACGAACCCGTGCTCCACCTGCGTCCCCGTTCCCCGCGCGACGGCGCCGAGTTCTACCGCGACCGCCGCTACGGCGAGTTCTGGGTCGGTCGCCGCCCCGACCTCGCCGAGGCCGCCGCGCTCACCGGCCTGCGCACCGAACACCTCGACGACCTCGCCAAGCTGTTCACCGGACCGCAGCCGCCGACCCGCGTCCTGGCCGGCACCGACCCGTTCGTCGACTCCCTGCGGACCGGCACCGACGCCCTCCGCGACCGCGAACTGGCCGCCGTCCTCTCCGAGTTGCGCCTGGTCAAGGACACCTGGGAGGTCAACCAGCTCCAACTCGCCGTCGACCACACCGTCCTGGGGTTCGAGGACGTCGTCCGCGCCCTGCCCGCCGCCCTGCGCCACCCGCGCGGCGAACGCTGGGTCGAGGGCGTCTTCGACCTCCGCGCCCGCGCCGAGGGCAACGGCACCGGCTACACCACCATCGCCGCCTCCGGCGCCCACGCCTGCGTCCTGCACTGGATCCGCAACGACGGCCCCCTCGACCCCGGCGCCCTGCTCCTCCTCGACGCCGGCGTCGAGACGGACACCCTGTACTCCGCCGACATCACCCGCACCCTGCCCCTGAGCGGCACCTTCACCCCCGTCCAGCGCCAGGCCTACGACCTCGTCCTCGCCGCCCAGAGCGCCGGAATCGCCGCCCTGCGCCCCGGCGCCCGCTTCCGTGACTTCCACCGCGCCGCGATGCGGGTCGTCGCCGAAGGCCTCGCCGACTGGGGCGTCCTGCGCATCCCCGCCGACCAGGCCCTCGCCGAGGACAACGGCCTGTACCGCCGCTACACCCTCTGCGGCAGCGGCCACATGCTCGGCCTCGACTACCACGACTGCGCCCAGGCCCGCGCCGACCGCTACCTCGACGGCACCCTGGAGGAGGGCATGGTCCTCACCGTCGAACCCGGCCTCTACCTCCAGCCCGACGACGAAACCCTCCCGTTGGAACTGCGAGGCCTGGGCATCCGCATCGAGGACGACCTCGTCATCACGCGGGACGGCGCCCGCCTGATGTCCAGCGCCCTCCCGAGGACACCGGGGGCCATCGAGTCCTGGATGGCCGACCTGCTGCGTTGAGCCCTCTACGCCCCCCGCGCCGCACGCCAGAGGTCGGTGACGATCCGCTCCGCCGGGCCCGGGCTCGCGAGGTGGTGGGCGGTTCCTGCCCAGAGGTGCATGGACCGGGTGTCGGCGCGCCGGGCGGCGGCGGCGCGCAGGGGGCCGGTGAGGTGGTGGACCTCGGGGTAGGCGGGAGGGGCGTAGGGGCCGTGGCGGTCGATGAAGGCATTGCGCAGGCCGCGGGCCGGACGGCCGGTGAAGGCGCGGGTGACGACGGTCTCCGGCAGTTCGGTGAGCGCCGCCCGGTGGGCCTGCGACGCGCCGGACTCGTCCGCGCGCAGCAGCGCCGTCCCCAGCTGCACCGCCACCGCCCCCGCCCGCAGCGCCGCCGCGATGGACGGACCGTCGCCGATTCCGCCGGCGGCGATCAGCGGCAGGGCGGTCACCGTCCGTACGGTGCCCAGGAGTTCGAGCAGTGGCACTTCTCCAGGCTCGTCCCCGACGCGGTGGGTGCCCCGGTGGCCGCCCGCCTCCGGGCCCTGCACGCAGAGCGCGTCCATGCCGACCGCCTCCGCCGACCGCGCCTCCTCGGGCGTGGTGACGGTGCCCACCTGGAACGACCCCGCCGCGCGCACGGCCGCGGCCTCCGCCGCCGTGGGCAGCCCGAAGGTGTACGAGACGACGTCGACCGGATCGGCCAGCAGCACGCCGAGCTTGGCCTCCCAGTCGTCCCGGTCCGGCCCGATCTCCTCGGGCAGCCGGACGCCCCACCGCTCGGCCTCGGGCCGCAGCCGCTCCCGGTAGGCCGCGACCGCCACCGGATCGCCGGGCTCGGCCGGGACGAAGAGGTTCACGCCGAAGGCCCGGTCGGTCGCCTTCCGTACGGCGGCGATCTGTTCGGCCGTCCCGGCGGCCGTCCGGTAGCCCGCGGCCAGGAACCCCAGCCCGCCGGCCCGGTTCACCGCCGCCACCAGCTCGGGCGTCGATGCCCCGCCCGCCATCGGCGCGGCGATCACGGGAACGGCGAGTTCGTCGAGGCGGACGGCCATCTGCGCTCCTCACACTGCTGCGGGCACGGAACACCCCCACCCTACGCCCGCCGGATCAGCCCCCGGCCGCGTGCCTCCCGCACCGCCGCCGTGCGCGAGTCGACCCCCAACTTCGTGTAGATGTGCACCAGATGCGACTTCACCGTGGCCTGGCTCAGGTGCAGCCGCTGGCTCACCTGCTGGTTGGTCAGCCCGTCCGCGACCAGCCCCAGCACCTCGATCTCCCGGTTGCTGAGCGACGCCGCGGGAGTCCGCATCCGCTCCAGCAGCCGGTCGGCGACGGTCGGCGCGAGCGCCGTCCGACCGGCCGCCGCGGCCCGCACCGCCTGGGCGAGTTCCTCCGGCGGGGCGTCCTTCAGCAGGTACCCGGTGGCGCCGGCCTCCAGGGCGGGCAGGGTGTCCGCGTCCGTGTCGTACGTCGTGACGACGAGCACCCGCGGCGCCCCCGCGCGGGCGGTGATCTCGGCCGTCGCCTGGGCCCCGTTCATCGCCGCGCCGGGCCCGAACTGGAGGTCCATGAGCACGACGTCGACCCCGCCCCCGGAAGCCAGCTCGACCGCCCGTTCGGCGGTCGCCGCCTCCCCGACGATCGTGAAGTCCGGTTCGCCCTCCAGGACGGCCCGCAGCCCGGCCCGCACCACCGGGTGGTCGTCCGCCAGCAGCAGCCTGATCACGCCCCCACCTCCGTCGCCGGGAACGCCGACGGCACCGGCAGCAGCACGGCGAGCGCCGTGCCCTCGCCGGGCGCCGACTCCACGGCGAAGGTGCCGCCGAGCGCCCGGGCCCGGGCCCGCATCGACGGCAGCCCGAACCCGCCGTCGTCGCGCGCCGGGCGCCCCGGGAGCGCCGCCGGATCGAACCCGGCCCCGTCGTCGAACACGTCGAGTGCCACCTCGCCCTCCATGTAGCTGAGCGTCACCTCGGCGTGCGAGGCCTGCGCGTGCCGGACGGTGTTGCCGAGCGCCGACTGCGCGATCCGCAGCAGCGCGACCTCCTGCGGCACCGGCAGCCGCACCGGCTCCCCGGAGACGTGCAGGTGGACGGGCAGCCCGCTGTGCGCCGTCGTGGTGGCGCACAGCCGCTCCAGCGCGACGGGCAGCGGGTCGCCGTCGAGCGCGGGCGGGGTGAGCGCGCGGACGAAGCGCCGGGCCTCGTCGAGGTTGTCCTGGGCGGCCTGCCGGGCCTGCTCGACGTAGCCGGCCGCGGCGTCCGTGCGGTCCGGCAGGGCCCGCTGGGCGGCCCGGAGCAGCAGCTGGATGCTGCTGAGGCTCTGCGCGAGGGTGTCGTGGATCTCCCGGGCGAGGCGCTCGCGCTCGGCGAGCACCCCGGCGGCGTGGTGGGCGGTGGCGAGGTCGGCGCGGGCGGCGGTGAGCTCGTCGATCAGCCGGCGGCGCTCCTCGCTCTCCCGGTACAGCGCCTGGTAGCCGAGGACGGTCGCGGTGGCGACGGCGGCACCGAGCGCGGGCCCGATGGACGCGGCCACGCTGAAGGTGTGCTGGTGCCAGGACCACGCGGCGATCGCGGCGGCGGCCGTCAGCCCGACGGCGGCGAGTCCGCCCCGACGGCCGAGCAGGTGCAGTTCGAGGAAGTACAGCGGGAAGGCCAGCCACACCCCGTCCTGCGTGGCCACGAGCACGCCCGCCCAGGTGACGCCGAGCAGCGCGAGCCACAGGGCGGCCGCCCGGCGCGAGCGGCGGACGGCGGCGAGCCGCGGCCCGGCCGCGTAGGCGGCGCCCATCGCGGTGGCGGCGGCGGTCACGGACGCCGGGTCGCCGTCGCGGCCGCCGACGGCGCGGGCGACGGCGAGGACGAGCAGGCCCGCCACGAGCAGGTGCAGGCAGACCTGGAGGACGCGGGCGACGGGGGTGGTGCGGGAACGTTCGGTCGCCATTGGTCCAGCCTAAGTTCCGCGTCCGGGGTCCGGCATCAATCAAAAGGTTGAACTCCGCTTCTGCCTTTCGATGCCGAGGATGCAATCCCCGGTGCGATGCCCGCGGACCCCCTTCCCGGCGACGGTGTAGGCACACATTCGTTTCGTGCAGAGAGGCCCGTCGTGTTCGTCGCCTGGAGGGACCTGGGGTTCGCCAAGGGGCGGTTCGCCCTGATGGGGACCGTTATCGTGCTGATCACCGTGTTGGTCGGCCTGCTGTCCGGGCTGACCGCCGGGCTCGGTCGGCAGAACATCTCGGCGATCACCGGCCTGCCCGCCGACCACCTGGTGTTCGGACGGCCCGCCGACGGCCAGAAGCTCTCGTTCACCGACTCCCAGGTCACCCCGGACCAGTGGCAGGCCTGGTCGCACGAGCCGGGCGTGACCTCCGCCCAGCCCCTCGGCATCACCACGACCAAGGCCGCCGCCGGGCAGCGCACCGCCGCGCTCTCCGCCTTCGGCGTCCCGGACGGCTCCGGGCTGGCCCCGCAGGGCACCCGGATCACCGCCGGCCAGGCGGTGCTGTCGAAGACCGCCGCCGAGAACCTCGGCGGGCTGGCGACAGGCGCCACCCTCACGGTGGCCGGCCGCCCCCTCACCGTCGCCGCCGTCGACGGCGACGCCGCCTACAGCCACACCCCCGTGATCTGGACCAGCCTCACCGACTGGCAGGCGTTCGCCCCCGGCGGTGCCGGCCACGCCACCGTCATCGCGCTCACCACCACGAAGGGCACCGACCTCGGCGCAGCCGACGCCCGCCTCGGCACCGAGACCCGCACCCGCGACGACGCGCTCGCCGCGATCGGCTCCTACACCTCCGAGAACGGCTCGCTGCAGCTGATGCGCGGGTTCCTGTTCGCCATCTCCGCCCTGGTCATCGGCGCGTTCTTCACCGTCTGGACGATCCAGCGCAGCGGCGACGTCGCCGTCCTCAAGGCCCTCGGCGCCTCCACCCGCTACCTGCTGCGCGACGCGCTCGGCCAAGCCGTCCTGCTGCTGCTGCTCGGCACCGCGGCGGGCACCGCGATCGCCATCGGCGCGGGCTCCCTGATCGGCTCCGCCGTCCCGTTCGTCCTGGACGCCCCGACCCTGCTGCTGCCCGCCGCCGTGATGATCGCCCTCGGCGCCGTCGGCGCGGCCCTGTCCATCCGCCGGATCACCTCCGTCGACCCGCTGACCGCCCTCGGGAGCGCCCGATGACCCTCCACCTCGACCACGTCACCCTGACCTACCCGGACGGCGACGGCCGGCTCACCGCCCTCGACGACGTCTCCCTGACCGTCCCCGCGGGCACCATCACCGCCGTGGTCGGCCCGTCCGGCTCCGGCAAGTCCAGCCTGCTCGCGGTCGCCGCGACCCTCATCGCCCCCGACTCCGGCCGGGTCGTCGTGGACGGTGCCGACACCACCGGCCTCACCCGCGCCGAGCTGACCGCGCTGCGCCGCACCCGCATCGGCATCGTCTTCCAGCAGGCCAATCTGCTGCCCTCGCTCACCGCCGCCGAACAGCTCCAGGTGATGGCCCACCTCGACGGCCGCTCCCCGCGCGCCGCCCTCCCCCGCGCCCTCGAACTCCTCGACGCCGTCGGCCTCCGCGACCAGGCCCACCGCCGCCCGCACCAGCTCTCCGGCGGCCAGCGCCAACGCGTCAACATCGCACGGGCGTTGATGAACGACCCGAAGGTACTGCTGATCGACGAACCCACCAGCGCCCTCGACCACGAACGGGGCGCGGCCGTCCTCGACCTGATCACGACCCTCACGCACCAACGCGCGACGGCGACGGTCCTGGTCACCCACGACCGCACCCACCTGACCGCCGTCGACGAGATCGCCGAGGTCCACGACGGCCGGCTGGCCACTTCTTCGAACCCAGCAGGTCGTCCGCCGCTGGCGTCACCGGTGCCCTGATCGACTCCGGCAGCGTGAACGACTGCCCCTGGTGATGGACGGCGTGTACCCGGTGCTCGCCGTCCCTGGGGTCGGCGAGCACCATGACGCGCCGGTTCTTCCGGTCCACGGCGACGTGGGCCGGAACGTCGGCCTCGTCCCCATCGAGGCCGACCGCGAAAAGCACCCGCATGAGGCGACTCGGCGACTTGCCGTGCGAAACGTCCGGCGGCCGCGCCACGGTGATCCGGCTCCCGACGATCTCGACCCGGTGCCCGGCGAACTGGTTCGAGACCAGCTCGGCGGGTTCGAGCCGTGTCAGCTGCCCCATCGGTTCTTCCACCGCTGCGGCGGACAGGGAGTTCCTCCTGGCTGCCGAGGTCGAGAACATCGTCGTAGGACGCAGGCGCGTTCCCGCGCTCGATCTTCGACTCTCACCCGGACGGGTGGTCGACCCCTACCGCGCCCGCAGCCGCAGCGCCGTGCGGGGCTCCTCCTGCGTCTCCTGGCCGTTGGCCCACAGGGACCGGACGTGGCTCAGGTGCCGCGTCATGCAGGCCTCCGCGGCCTCCGCGTCGCCCGACAGCATCAGGTCCAGCAGCTCCAGGTGCTCCTCCGCCGAGGACACCAGCTCGCCGCGCTCGTCGAGCCGGTTCAGCCCGTACAGCCGCGAGCGCTTGCGCAGGTCCCCCACGACGTCGACCAGCCGTGCGTTGCCCGCCAGCCCCAGCAGGTCGAGGTGGAACTGGCGGTCGGCCTCCAGGTAGCCGATGAGGTCGTGCTTGCGCGCCGCCGCCACGATCGCCTCCGCCTGCGGGCGCAGCCGCTCCAACTGCTCGGCGGTGGCCGTGCGGGTGACCCGGCCGACGGTCGGGACCTCGATGAGCGCACGGATCTCGGTGTAGTCGTCGAGGTCCCGCTCGGTGAGTTCGGTGACCCGGAAGCCCTTGTTCCGGACGGCCTCCACCAGGCCCTCGCGGGCGAGGTCGAGCATGGCCTCGCGCACCGGCGTGGCGGAGACGCCGAAGTCGGCCGCGAGCGCGGGCGCGGAGTAGACGACACCGGGGCGCAGCTCGCCGGAGATCAGGGCGGCGCGCAGCGCGTGGGCGACCTGGTCGCGGAGCCGCTCCTGCACGGAGATCAGGGTGCGGGACTTGAGCTCGGCCATGGTGTTCCTCCGGGTCGGTGCAGAACACCAGCGTACAATGTCACGTTACGGTGTGTGCGCAACGGTCCGCGATTCGAGCCGCAGCTCATCGTGGCAGCGGCCGCCGGCCGTGACAACGGCCGGCGGCCCACGAAACCCGCCGTCATCAGCCGCCCGCGTGCACCTCTGCCGCCACGGCCAGGTCCTCCCAGGCCATGCCGACGCTCTTGAAGAACCGCGGCCGGTCCGCCGGCACGTGGACGTCGCCGCGCACCAGCTCGGCCAGGTTCCACACCTGGCGTCCGGAAACCCCCGCCATGATCAGGTCCCCGGCCTCGCGGGCCGCCACCGTCCGCGCCTCGACGTAGAGTTCGGCCCGCCCCACCAGCGCGGCGTCCACCTCCCGCGCCTCCGGCTCGTGCGAGCCGACCGCGGCGACGGCGGCGTGCGCGGGCACCAGGGCGCCGTCGAACAGCGGCGTGCGCGCGGTGGTGCAGCAGACCACCACGTCCGCCGCCGCGACGGCCTCCGGCCCGCCGACCGAGGCCGCCAGCCCGAGCCCCCGCCCGTACGCGGCCAGCGCCTCCGCGGGCCCGGCGCTGCGCGCGACGACGGTGAGCCGGGTCAGCGGCCGGATCGCGAGCAGCGCGTCGAGGTGCCCGTACGCCTGCGGCCCGGCGCCGAACAGCACGAGGTGCGCGGCCTCCGGCGGGGCGAGCCGGCGCAGGGCGACGGCGGTGACGGCGGGCGTGCGCAGCGCGGTGAGCGCGGCGCCGTCGAGCAGCGCGACGGGCTGGAGGGTGGGCCCGTCGAGCAGGAGGTAGCTGCCGGTGATCCGGGGCAGGCCGCGCCCGGGGTTGGCGGGCGCGACACCGGCGATCTTGACGCCCGCGTACCGCCCGGCGGCGGCGGGCATCATCAGCAGCTCGCCCGCCGGGACGGGCACCCCGGTGCGGACGGGCGCGGCCTCGGGGTCGAACCCGTCGAGCAGCATCCGCTCGACCGCGTCGGCGGCCTGGGCGGGCGTGACGGACCCGGTGCCCGACACGGCGTACCGGAGCGGCTCAGTCGCCGTGCCGGGCGGTACGGAGGAATTCGCGTCAGAAGAAGTCACAGCAGGAATCCTGCCCCGAGCCCGTCCCCTTCTTCCAGCACGAATCCGTGTTCCCCGGTCCGGTGCGCCGTCCCCGTCACCTCCGTGACGAGGCCGGAGCCCAGCGGGTCGCCGCCCGCCAGCACCCGCCCGTGGAACACCGTCCCGATGACCGACTCGTGCCGCAGCTCCTCGCCCGGCCCGAGCCGCCCCTCCGCCGCGAGCACCGCGAGCCGGGCGGAGGTGCCGGAGCCGCAGGGCGAGCGGTCGATCTGCCCGTCCGCGAAGACGGTGACATTGCGCTGGCGCAACCCTTCGCCCTCCCAAGGGAGTTCGTCGTAGAGCACGACCCCGTACACGCCCGAGAGCCGCGGGTCCGACGGATGCGCCACCGCCTCCGAGCCCTCCAGCGCCCGCCTGATCTCCCGCCCGACCGCGGTGAGTTCCGGCAGCCGGGCGGTGTCGACGGTCAGGCCCAGCGCCGCCGCCGGCACGGAGGCGTAGCAGGCGCCGGAGTGCGCCACCGCGACCTCCGCCGTGCCGCGCGAGGTCGCCACCGGCAGCTTCAGCGCGCTCACCCGCGACGGCACGTTGCGGAAGGTCACCCCGGTGGTGCGCCCGCCGGCCCGGTGGACGAGCGCCGTGACGCGCCCCGACGGCACGTCGATCCGCACCCGCGCCACGCCGTCCGCGGGGGCGGCGACCAGCCCGGAGTCGACCGCCCACGCGCCGAGCGCGATGGTGCCGTGCCCGCAGGCGGTCGAGTAGCCGTCCTTGTGCCAGAACAGGACGCCCAGGTGCGCCTCGTCGTCGTCCGGCGGCACCAGGAACCCGCCGTACATCCCGGCGTGCCCGCGCGGTTCGCGGCTGAGCAGCCGGCGGACGTCGTCCAGCGCACTCGGCCGGGGCGCGGTGGCGCTGCCGCCCGCGCCGATCGCGATGGCCCGCCGCTCGGCGACGCTGTCCCCGGGGATCACCGGGGCACCGTCCAGCACGATCCGGAACGGCTCGCCGCCCGTGTGGTAGTCGACGGTCCGGACGTCCATCACACGCCCCCGGCGGGCAGCACGCTGACCGTCCGCCCGACGGTGTAGAAGTCGAGCGCCGCCTGCCCCTGCTCGCGCTCCCCGTGGCTCGCGCCCTTGGCACCGCCGAACGGCAGGTGGAAGTCGACGCCGCTGGACGGCGCGTTGATCCGGATCATGCCCGCGTCCAGCCGGTCGGCGGCCGCCAGGGCGACGTCCAGGCTGCGGCTGTGCACCGAGGTGGCGAGGCTGTGCGGGGTGTCGTTGGCGAGCGCGATCGCCGCGTCGAGGTCGGGCACGGCGTGCAGCACGGCGACCGGGCCGAAGAACTCCTCGCGCGCCAGCGGGTGTTCGGCGGGCACCCCGCTGAGCAGCGCCGGTTCGACGTACCAGCCGGCCCGCGCGGGTACCCGCCCGCCGGCGAGCAGTTCGGCCCCGGCGGCCACGGCCGAGTCGACGGCCGTGGTCAGCCGGTCCCGGGCTCCGGCGTTGATGACGGGCCCGCAGACCGTGTCGTCCGTCCCCTCCAGCGCCTTGACCAGCGCGTCCCGCAGCGGCTCGTACGCCTCGCCGACCGCGATCACCCGGCTGGTGGCGGTGCACTTCTGCCCCGCGTACCCGGCGACGGCGGCGGCGATGTGCCCGGCGGCCTGCGCGATGTCGGCGTCCGGCAGCACCAGCGCGGCGTTCAGCCCGCCGAGTTCGGCCTGCACGGGCACGCCGCGCTCGGTGGCCGCCCGGACGACGGCCCGGCCGATCCCGGTCGAGCCGGTGAAGGACACCACGTCCGCCGCGTCGACCAGCGCCGCGCCCTCCTCCGCGCCGCCCGGCAGCACCGTGAACACGTCCTCCGCCAGCCCGGCGAGCGCCACCAGTTCGGCCAGCCGCAGCGCGCACGCGGTCGCCTCCGGCGCCGGCTTGAGCACGGCGGCGTTGCCGACCGCCAGCGCCGGTGCGGCCTTCCAGCTCGGGATCGCCAGCGGGAAGTTCCACGGCGCGATCAGCCCGGCCACCCCGTGCGGCCGCCGCCGGGTGAGCAGCAGCCCGGGCCCGCCCGCGGTCTCGTGCACGGCCCCGGCGGGCGCGAACGGCGCCTGCGCGTAGTAACGCCAGATCGCCGCCGTCCTGGCGACCTCGCCGCGCGCCTCGGCGAGCGGCTTGCCGACCTCGCGCACGACCAGCGAGGCCAGCTCCTCCGCGTGCGCCTCGACCGCGTCGGCGATCCGGCCGAGCGCCGCCGACCGGGCGCCGGCGCCCGCGGCGAACCACCGCGCCTGGGCGCCGCGGGCCCGCGCGACGGCGGCCCGGACGGCGTCGGCGCCGGGTTCCTCGACGGCGACGACGAGGTCCGCGGGGTCGGCGGGGTTGTACGAGGTGATGGTCACGACCGGGAACCCTTCGAACGGAACGTCACGTCAAGCACTGTCACAGCAGGCCCGGTCACAGCAGGAACCCCGCCGGGAAGGGGTCGGTGGGATCGAGGAAGTACTGGGCGGTGCCGGTCACCCAGGCCCGCCCGGTGACGGTCGGCACCACCGCGGGCCGCCCGCCCACCTCGGTCTCCTCGACCAGTCGCCCGACGAAGGTGGTCCCGATGAACGAGTCGTTGCGGAAGTCCCGCCCGAGCGGCAGTTCGCCGCGCGCGTGCAGCTGCGCCATCCGCGCCGAGGTGCCGGTGCCGCACGGCGAGCGGTCGAACCAGCCGGGGTGGATGGCCATCGCGTGCCGCGAGTGCTCCGCGGTCGAGCCGGGTGCGAGCAGCTGCACGTGGTGGCAGCTGTGGAAGGACGGGTTCTCCGGGTGCACCGGCCGCTCGGGGCCCGCGTTGATGGCGTCCATCAGGGCGAGCCCGGCGGTGAGGATGTCCTGCTTGCGCTCGCGCTCGAACGGCAGCCCGAACTCGGCGAGCGGCAGGATGGCGTAGAAGTTGCCGCCGTAGGCGAGGTCGTAGCTCACCGTCCCGTACCCGGGCACGTCGATCTTGCGGTCGAGCGCGACGGTGTAGGAGGCCACGTTGCGGATGGTCACGGCCTTGGCCGCGCCGTCCTCGACCTGCACCTCGGCGACCACGAGCCCGGCCGGCGTGTCCAGCCGCACGGTCGTCACCGGCTCGACGACCGGCACCATCCCGGTCTCCACCAGCACGGTGGCGACGCCGATCGTGCCGTGCCCGCACATCGGCAGCAGCCCGGAGACCTCGATGAACAGCACCCCGTAGTCGGCGTCCGGCCGGGTCGGCGGCTGCAGGATCGCGCCGCTCATCGCGGCGTGCCCGCGCGGCTCGTACATCAGCAGCGTGCGGAAGTGGTCCAGGTGCTGCTGGAAGTGCACCCGGCGCTCGGCCATGGTGGCGCCCGGAACGACACCGAACCCGCCGGTGACGACCCGGGTCGGCATGCCCTCGGTGTGCGAGTCGACGGCGTGGAACACGTGACGGCTGCGCATGTGTCGGAACTCCCTCGGAGGATGGGCCGGCTGCCCCGTCAGCCGGCTCGCTGGCTAAGGATTCAGGACAGGCCCTCGGCCAGCGCCTTCTCGGTGGCCGCCCGGACGGCCGCGTCGGCCTCCGCCCCCAGCGGCCGCCGGGGCGGCCGGACGGGCCCGCCGGGGCGCCCGGCGATGTCCATCGACAGCTTGATGGCCTGGACGAACTCGGTCTTGGAGTCCCAGCGCAGCAGCGGGTGCAGCGCCCGGTAGAGCGGCAGCGCGGTCTCCAGGTCGTGCGCGACGGCGGCCTTGTAGAGCGCGGCCGAGGCCTCCGGCAGCGCGTTCGGGTAGCCGGCGATCCAGCCGACCGCTCCGGCCAGCGCGAGCTCGAGCAGGACGTCGTCCGCGCCGATCAGCAGGTCGAGCCCGGGCGCGAGTTCGGCGATCTCGTAGGCCCGGCGGACGTCGCCGCTGAACTCCTTGACCGCGACGATCGAGCCCTCGGCGTGCAGTTCGGCGAGCAGCGCGGGGACGAGGTCGACCTTGGTGTCGATCGGGTTGTTGTACGCGACGACCGGCACGCCCGCCCGGGCCACCTCGGCGTAGTGCGCGCGGACGGCGGCGTGGTCGGCCCGGTACGCGTTCGGCGGCAGCAGCAGGACGGAGCCGGCGCCCGCCTCCGCGGCCTGTTCGGCCCAGCGGCGGGACTCGGCGCTCCCGTACGCGGCGACGCCGGGCATGACCCGGGCGCCGTCGCCGGCCGCCTCGACGGCCACCCGGACGATGCGGGCGCGCTCGTCGTCGGTGAGCGTCTGGTACTCGCCGAGCGAGCCGTTGGGGACCACGCCGTCGCAGCCGTTGTCGATCAGCCAGCGGACGTGCTCGGCGTAGGCGTCGTAGTCGACGGAGAGGTCCTGGCGCAGCGGGATCGCGGTGGCGACCATGATGCCGCGCCAGGGCCGGGTGGTGTCGTGCGGGGTGTGGGACACGATGACTCCTTGGTGAGGTGTGACATTTTATTAGTGGGGACGGGCCGGAGACAAGAGTCCCCGGCCCCCGTGTTCGGTCGGGCCCGGTTCAGTCGCCGGCCGCCAGCTGCGAGAGCGGCACCGGACAGGCGAGCGGGCGCCGGTCCGGCCCCGCTCCCCCGTGACCGGAGGCATCGCCGGCGCCGGACAGGCAGGCCACCGCCGGACCGCACATCCGGCCCTGGCACCACCCCATCCCCGCGCGGGTCAGCAGCTTGACGGTCCGCGGGTCCCCCGCGCCCAGCTCGTCCACCGCCTCCCGGATCGCCGCCAGCGGCACCTCCTCGCACCGGCACACGTCGGTGTCCGGGCGCAGCCAGTCCGTCCAGCCCGGGCCCGGCCGGTGGGCGGCGGCCATCAGGGCGGCGAAGGCCCGCCGCCGGGCCCGGCGGCGCAGCAGCGCCGGCTCCGGGGTGCGGCCGGCGACCGCGTGCGCGGCCAGCGCGCCCTCCGCGATCGCGAGGTCCGCGCCGCCCACGCCGTTGGCCTCCCCCGCCGACCACAGGCCGGGGACGGTGGTGCGCAGCCGGGCGTCCACCCGCAGCGCGACCGCGCCGTCCGGGCCGGTCACGGTGTCCGCGCCGAGCTCGGTCGCGAGCTCGATCTGCGGCAGCAGGCCGTGGCCGACGGCGAGCGCGTCGCAGGCGATCCGGCGGCCGGTGCCGGGCACCGGCCGCCAGTCGGCGTCCAGCCGGGCCACCGTGACGGCGGTGACGCGGTCGGTGCCGTGCGCCTCGACGACGGCGCTGCGCGGGCGCAGCCGCACCCGGTGGCGCAGCAGCGCGCCGCCGTGCCCGGCACCCTCGACGAGCTTGGCGGGAACGGCCGCCAGCACGCCGGGGCGCCGGGCGTAGCCGAGGTAGTCGCCGGCCTCGACCACCGCGGGCACCTCGGCCCCGGCGCTGACGAGCGAGGACGCCGCCGCGAGCAGCAGCGGCCCGCTGCCGGCCACGACGATCCGCCGGCCGGGCAGCACCAGCCCCGCCTTGAGCATGGCCTGGGCGCCGCCCGCGGTGACGACCCCGGGCAGGGTCCAGCCGGGGAAGGGCAGCTGCCGCTCGTACGCGCCGGTGGCCAGCAGCACGGCGGCGGCCCGCACGGTGGTCCGGTCGCCGGCCTCCGGCCCGAGGGTGACGTGCGCGGCGAGCCCGTCGCCGGTGCGCTCCAGCGCCCACACCTGATGGCCGCCGAGGAAACGGACCTGCCCGGTCCGCTCGTGCGCGGCCAGCCGGCCGGCCAGGTCCGCGTAGACGGACCAGCCGTGGTGCAGCCGGTCGGGCCGGGCGGCCCCGAGGCCGGGCGCGGGGTGGCGGTAGTACTGGCCGCCGCTCTGCCGGCCCCCGTCGAGCAGCGCGCAGCGCAGCCCGAGGTCGGCGGCGGTGACGGCGGCGGCGAGCCCGGCCGGGCCGGCCCCGATCACCGCGAGGTCGTACGGGAAGGACTGCGCCGCCTCCGGCGGCTCAGACGGCGAGGTCGGCACGGCCGTGGCCCTCCTGGGTGGTGACGGTGGTGCCGGGCTCGGCGGGGAGCAGGCAGGTGCGCTGGTTGGGGCGGCCGTCGACGGTGGCGAGGCAGTCGAAGCAGGCACCGATCCCGCAGAACGCCCCGCGCGGCCGCCCGCCGACCCGGGTGGTGCGCCAGGCGAGCACGCCGTCGGCCCAGAGCGCGGCGGCGATCGACTGGCCGGGCAGCGCGGGCACGGGCCGTCCGTCGAAGTCGATGTGATGGGCGGGCCCGGGCTCGGCCCCGACCAGTTCGGCGGGTGTGCGGCGGCGCATCGAGGACCTCTCCAGTCCGGTCGTGGGAAGCATGGGTCAGGCCGCGGGGAAGCGGTCGGCCCGGAACGGCGCGAGGTCCGACTCCGGTTGCTTGCCGGTCAGTTGTTCGGTGATCAGCAGGCCGGTGGCGGGGGCGAGCCCGATCCCGGCGCCCTCGTGCCCGCACGCGTGGTAGAGCCCGGGCACGCGCGGGTCGGAGCCGACGGCCGGCAGGTGGTCCGGCAGGTAGGGGCGGAAGCCCCGGTAGGCGCGCATCACGGCGACGTCCGCGAGGACCGGGAACAGCTCGGCGGCCTGCGCGGCGAGCCGCCGCAGCACCTCGTGCGACAGCGTCCGGTCGAAGCCGACCCGCTCCCGGCTGGCGCCGATCAGCACCGGCCCGCCCGGCGTGCCCTCGACCACGGCGGAGGTCTCCAGCCCGGCCGATCCGCTGGCCACGTTGGCGACGTAGTCGGCGGCGTAGACCTTGTGCCGCACGATCCGCGGCAGCGGCTCCGTGACGAGGACGAACCCGCGTCGGGGCAGGACGGGCAGGTGCACCCCGGCCAGCGCGGCGAGCTCCCCGCCCCACGTCCCGGCGGCGTTGACGACGGCGGGCGCGTCCAGCTGCCGCCGGTCGGTCCCGACGCCGAGGACGGCGCCGTCCGCCCCCCGGCGGACGGTCCGGACGGTCTCGCCGGTGATCAGTTCCGCGCCCAGCCGCCGGGCCGCGCGCAGCAGGTGGGCGGCGGCGAGGGCGGGCTGCACCTGGGCGTCCTGCGGGTAGTGGAAGCCGCCGGCCATGCGCGGCGAGAGGTGCGGCTCCAGCTCCCGCAGCCGCTCGGCGGGCACCTCCTCGGCGACGACCCCGGCGGCCGCCTGCCGCGCGGCGAAGGCCCGCAGGGCGTCCTGCCCGGCCGGGGCCTGGGCGACGACCAGGCCGCCCTTGGCCTCGTACTCCACCGCGGCGCCGAGTTCCCCGGCGAGCTCGCGCCACAACCGGGTGCTGAGCAGCGCGAGGTCGAGCTCGGGCCCGGGCTCCTTGTCGGAGACCAGCAGGTTGCCCTCGCCGGCGCCGGTGGTGCCACCGGCCACCGGCCCGCGGTCGACGACGGCGACGGCGAGCCCGGCGCGGGCCGCGTAGTACGCGCAGGCGGCGCCGACGACTCCGGCGCCGACCACGACGACGTCCAGGGGGGGTCTCCAGGTCTTGGGCACATCAGTAATATGTCACATGCCATCCACCCTGCCAAGAGTGCCGCGGCGAAACCCGAACCGGACCCAAGCGACGCAAAAGCCCCGGCCCGCCGCACCCGGGGGTGCGGCGGAGCAGAACCGCCGCGGGCGACGGTGGCACCTGCGGAGTCGGCACCACGCCAGCCTCGCGCAGGAAGGTCAGCAGCGGGACCATGCCGCG
>NZ_JBEZGX010000058.1:0-56312 GCF_040650235.1 Kitasatospora sp. NPDC048722 | reverse complement strand
TAATCCCTGGCGGGCCGCGCGGGCCACCTGCGATGCTGATCGGCAGTCAGGGAGCATCCGGCACGGGAGAACGGACGCACCCGGTGAAGGGCGGGCTCCGGGGGAGACACCGCGTCAGAGCTCGGTCCGGCGGCGCCGGATGACCACGACGAGATCGACGACGGCGAACAGGGTGAGCAGGCCCATCGCGACCGCGAAGCCGGTGAGGGTGCCGCTGCTCGGGGCCCCGTACGACGGGGAGTTCGCCGCCCAGACCGCGAAGACCACCGTCGAGATCGCGAACAGCGGGGTGAAGGTGAGCGACAGCAGGTAGCGGAGCTTGAGGTCGCTGCGGGCGTTCGAGGGTTCGGTGCCGCTGCGCCAGCGCCGCGGGGTGGTGGTGCGCATGCCCGTTCACCTCCCGGCCGTACGGGTGCGGGCTACGATTCCAGCGTACGTCCGAGGGACGGGCCGGGGAGGGGCGATGACGGGATCGGGCAGGGTGGGACCGGGGGCCGGCGGCGGCGATCAGGGGGGCGCGGGCCGTGCCTGGGACGGGCCGGAGGGGGACGCCGAGGGCTATGCGGGACTGCGGATCGAGCGGGCGCGGGAGCTGGCCCGCCGGCACGGGTGGGCCTCGGTCCGGGTGCTGGAGCCGGACGCGATGATCACCATGGAGTACCGGGAGGGGCGGCTCAACCTCGCGGTGCGCGACGGCGTGGTGGAGCGCAGCTGGGAGGGGTGAGGCGCCGTGCCGGGTCGTTGACCCGGCCGTCGCTCAGCGGTTCCGGACGTCCCGGCGGCTTCCGCGCCCGCGGCTGGTGATCCACTGCTCGGCCGTGGTGACGAGCGGCTCCAGCAGCGGCAGCGAAAGCAGCACCAGCAGTCCGGCGGCCCAGCCGGCCAGGACGTCGGTGACCCAGTGGGTGCCCAGGTAGACGGTG
This sequence comes from Kitasatospora sp. NPDC048722, assembly GCF_040650235.1. NCBI lineage: Bacteria > Bacillati > Actinomycetota > Actinomycetes > Kitasatosporales > Streptomycetaceae > Kitasatospora > Kitasatospora sp. NPDC048722. Next base: position 55,389 of record NZ_JBEZGX010000058.1, on the reverse strand, counting down.
GTCAGGCCGATCGAGCAGGCGGTGGCGGCGGCGATCAGCGCGCCGGTGCGGCGCCAGCGGGCGGCGAGGTAGGCGAGCACGCCCCAGGTGACCACGGCGTTGGCGGTGTGGCCGGAGGGGAAGATCGTGCCGCCGGAGAAGAGTTCGGGGGAGCCGACGTACTGGGCGTAGTGCGGGCCGAGCCGACCGGTGACGATCTTGACGGCGCCGACGGTGACGTTGAGCAGCAGCAGGGCGATGCCCATCACCAGGAGCGGGCGCAGACGGCCGAGCCGGTGGGCGCGCCAGCCGAGCCAGGCGAAGGCGGCGATCGCGGAGGGGCCGCGCTGGCCGGCCACCACCCAGGTGTCGAGCAGCGGTTCCAGGCTGGGCCAGCGTTCGTAGGGGCGCAGCAGGCGGACCGACCAGTCGAGGTCGACGAGGGCGGTGTTGAGGAGTACACCGGCGAGTACCAGCAGGTAGCAGGCGCAGGTGGCGAGGAGCAGGAGCGCGCGGCGGCGGCTCATCGGGGGCCAGCCGGTCTCGGCGGCGGCCGGGCCGAGCGGCGCGCGGCCCTCCGGGGCCGGGCGCACGGGCCGGTCCTGGGCCGGCCGGCCGGGGCGGCGGGAGGTGTTCTCCGGGCCCTGCTTCGGGAATTGCCGGGAGGCACTCGGGGCTTGCACGGGGGTGACCCTACCCATCCGTCCGGTGCCATTTCGGAGGGAATTGTCATTTCCCCGGGAAATCGACAATCGGGTAGACGGAGGATGGTCCGGGGAGTGATTTCGGCTAATCCTCGATCGAAAGTCCGTGTGGTGTTCGAATCATCCTTCAAAAGAGTCGGTAAAAAGAACGGGGCGGTCGGCCGGTCTGCCCGGCCGCCCGCCCCGTGGTCACCCTGTGTAGGTTCCGTGCTCAGTCGAGGGGTCAGTCGAGGGGGCCACCCGCGACGTAGATCACCTGACCGGAGACGAAGCCGGCGCCTTCGCTCGCGAGGAAGGAGATGGTGTGGGCCACGTCCTCAGGCAGACCGACCCGCTGGACCGGGATCTGAGAGGCGGCGGCCCGCTTGAAGTCTTCGAAGTCCATGCCGACCCGGGCCGCGGTGGCCGCGGTCATGTCCGTGGCGATGAAGCCCGGGGCGACGGCGTTGGCGGTGATGCCGAACTTGCCGAGCTCGATGGCCAAAGTCTTGGTGAAGCCCTGCAGGCCCGCTTTGGCGGCCGAGTAGTTGGCCTGGCCGCGGTTGCCCTGGGCGGATGAGGAGGACAGGTTGACGATGCGGCCGAAACCCGCGTCCACCATGTGCTTCTGCACCGCGCGGGTCATCAGGAAGGCGCCGCGCAGGTGGACGTTCATGACCGTGTCCCAGTCGGACTCGGACATCTTGAAGAGCAGGTTGTCGCGGAGCACTCCGGCGTTGTTGACCAGGACGACGGGGGCGCCGAGCTCGGCCACCACGCGGTCCACGGCGGCCTGGACCTGCCCGGCGTCCGAGACGTCGGCGCCGACCGCGAGGGCCCGGCCGCCCGCGGCGGTGATCCGGTCGACGGTGTCCTTGCCGGCCGCCTCGTCCAGGTCGAGGACGGCGACCGCGTAGCCGTCGGCGGCCAGCCGGAGGGCGGTGGCGGCGCCCAGGCCGCGTCCGGCGCCGGTGACGACGGCGACCCGGGGGGTGCTCTGCTCGGTCATGCTCGCTCTCGTCTCTCTCAGGATTTTCCCAGGGAAGGGCGTCCCCGGGTGACGCTGGCCACACCCTACCGGCGAGTAGGGAGGGCGGCCAGAGCGGAGACGCGCAGGTGACGGTGGGTAAGGACCGACCGGTCGGCTTTCTGCTGAGAACGGGTTACCGAGAGGGCGTGGCGGCGCGTAAATATGCCAATGTTGCCGAACCTGCGTCTACTATCCGCCCCTGCCTGCCAGCGAGGGCCCGCCGTTTGTATAGTGTCCGCCAGCAGCCACCGGCTGCACGGCTGGAGCGCCCTCCCTCATAGCGGGACGCCCACTCGCCGTTACTGCCCCACCCGGGTGTCCCACACACACCGGGTGTGACATCGGGACGGATACATGGTGCTGGGGGAGATCCCGACGACCCGCGTGTCCGCGCGACTGCAGCAGTCGCCCGGACACCTCATCCGCGTTGCACAGCAGGTCCACACACGACTGTGGTCCGAACACGTCGGAGCCGATCTCACGGCTCCGCAGTTCGCCGTCCTGCTGGTCCTCGCGCTGGAACCGGGCGCGGACCAGAGGACGGTCGGCGAGCGAGCCTCGCTGGACAAGGCCACGATGGCGGAGATGGTCGCGCGGCTGGTCCGCCGCGGCCTGGTGCTGAGAAGGCGCGACCCGGCCGACGGCCGGCGCAAGCTCCTCGCTCTGTCGCAGAGCGGGGCCCAGGCGGTGCGCGAGGCCACCGGAGGCGTGGTCCGCGTGCAGCGCACCCTGTTCGAGCCACTCGACGCGGACGAGCAGGTCGAGATCGTCCGGGTGATGGCCAAGATAGCCAGGCTGGAGCCCGCGGCGGTCGTGTACAGCGACGCGCGGCCGATACTGGACGCCCAGCGGGCGATCGGTTACCTGATCAGGGTGAGCCAGCAGGTGCACACCAAGCTCTGGTCGGAGCACGTCGGTTCGGAGCTCACCGCTCCGCAGTACGCGGTGCTCGACGCGCTGGAGCTGGAACCGGGCGCGGACCAGCGCACGGTCGGCGAGCTGGCGTCGCTGGACAAGGCCACGATGGCCGAGATGGTGAGCCGTCTCGTCCGCCGCGGCCTGGTGCAGCGCCGCCGCGATCCCTCGGACGGGCGGCGCAACCTGCTCTCGCTCTCGCCGGCGGGACAGGACCTGCTGCACCGCTCGGCGGCCGGCGTCGCCAAGGTGCAGCAGCTGCTGCTGGCGCCGCTGGAGGAGCACGAGCACGCCCCGGCGCTCGCGCTGATCGGCAAGGCCGCCAGGCTCTAGCTCCACCCTTTTGAGCTCCAGCCAAAACGATTCGCCAACGTACGGACGATCTCGGGTCGGATGGGGGTGGGTCGGGGAGGGCTTCGGGCTCGTGTCGTAGCGATCGTGTGCTCGTGTGCTCACATATGTGCGCCACGGGCCCCTTCCGGACATGCCGAAGACCGCCCACCCCTCAAACGGGGTGGGCGGTCTTTCGATATGACCGTCGGTCCGGTGACCACGGATTCCTGGTGTCGGACACCCGGCCAGGGGTGCCCGGCCGAGGGCGCCTGGCTTCCGGCTGCCCGGCCGGGCAGCCGGGCGGAACTCAGTTCCAGTCGAAGCCCTGCGGATCCGGGCCGATGCGCTCGCCGGTGGCGACGCCGGCGATCGCGGTGAGGTCGTCCGCGTCCAGCTCGAAGCCGGCCACGTCCAGGTTCTCCCGGATGCGGGAGGGGGTGACCGACTTCGGGATCGCGATGATGCCGCTCTGCAGGTGCCAGCGGAGCACGACCTGCGCGACCGTGCGGCCGTGCTTCTCGGCGATCTTCACCAGCGCCGGCTCGGCGAGCAGGTCCTTGCCCTGGCCCAGCGGGCTCCACGCCTCGGTGGCGATGCCGTGCTCGGCGTGGAAGGCGCGCAGCTCCGTCTGGGGGAAGTACGGGTGCAGCTCGACCTGGTTGAGCGCCGGGACGACCGAGGCCTCGTCGATCAGGCGGGTCAGCTGCTCGGGGCCGAAGTTCGAGACGCCGATGGAGCGGGCCCGGCCGTCGGCCTTGAGCTGCTCCAGCGCCTTCCAGACGTTCGGGTAGGTGCCGTGCATCGGGCGCGGCCAGTGGATCAGGTAGAGGTCGACGTACTCCAGGCCGAGCTTGGCCAGCGAGGCGTCGAACTCGCGCAGGACCGCGTCCCGGCCCTGCGCGCCGGACCAGTCGCGGGTGCCGGAGTTCCACAGCTTCGTGGTGATGTAGAGGTCCTCGCGGGCCACACCGCCGGCCAGCGCCTCGGCGACGGCCTGGCCGGTGCCGGTCTCGTTCTCGTAGATCGCCGCGGTGTCGATCGAGCGGTAGCCCGCCTCGATGGCGGCGCGGACGGCCGGAGTGGCCTCCGCGTCCGGGACCTGCCACACGCCGAAGCCGAGCTGCGGGATCCGCGTGCCGTCGTTCAGGGTCACGGTGGGGATGTTGCTCACGGGAAGGGGTGCCCTCCTGGTCGACCATGGGTTCCAGTGGGGCAACCGGAACTCCGGGGGGTTTGTTCCCGCCGTTCGGGTGAACCTTCCGGGGCCGTGGGCCGGCCGGGCGGGGAACCGCGGGGGCGGGCCCGGAAAACCTGTTGCGCGGATCACACCGGGGTTGGCAGGCTCGCGGCCATGACCTCCTGAGACACGGGCCCTTCGTGCCCTCCCCAATCCCGCCCCGGCCGCTGCCGGGCGCGTTTTCGCCGCCGTGTCGCCCGCGCCGCCCGTGGCGCGCGGCGCCTCGAACCAACCCGAAGCCTCCCGGACCGTGCGCACCGCGGACTGCTCGTCGCAGGCCGCGTGCCGCCGAACCGGCGCGCCGCTGTTCCGCGTGCCGCCGTTCCGCGCGCCGACCGGGCCCCAGGACCGTCCCCCGAACCACCGGCATCGGAGTGTCATGCCGCTCGCATCCCTCCCCCTGGCCGATCCCGGCCGTCCCGACCTCTCCTCACCCCTCGCCCTCCTGCGCTGGCTCCAACGCGCCCAGCGGCGCGGGCAGGTGCTCTCCACCTGCTGGGCGCTGCTGGAGATGGGCGGTCAGGCCGCCCTGCCCGTACCGCTCGGGCACGGCGTCCAGGCCGCCGTGGACGGCGACGCGGGCGGGATCTGGCGGGCCGGCGCCCTCGTGGTGCTGCTCGCCGCCGCCGCCTCGCTCGGGACCGTCCTGCTGCACCGCCAGGCGGTCTGGAACTGGATCCACGCCGCCACCCACGTACGGCAGTTGGTCGCCCGGCAGGCCTCGCACCTCGGCGCCGGGCTGTCCCGGCGGATCGCCACTGGCGAGGTCGTCGCGGTCGGCAGCGGGGACGTCGAGCGGATCGGCTGGTACGTCGAGCTCGTCGCCCGCGTCCGGGCCGCGGTGATCGTCTGGCTGGCCGTCAGCGCGGTGGTGCTGGTGACCGAACCGGTGCTCGGCCTCGGCGTGCTGCTCGGCGTGCCGGTGCTCGCGGCCTCCGTCTGGCCGTTGATCGGGCCGTTCGAGCGGCGCTACGAGAAGCAGCGCGCGCTCGGCGGCAAGGCCACCGAACTGGCCGCCGACACCGTCGCCGGGCTGCGGGTGCTGCGCGGCATCGGCGGCGAGGAGCTGTTCCTGGAGCGCTACCGCGCGGCCTCCCAGAAGGTCCGTGCCGCGGCCGTCCGCTCGGCCCGGCTGTGGTCCCTGATGCAGGCCCAACAGGTGCTGCTGCCCGGCCTGTTCGTCGTCGGGGTCACCTGGTACGGGGCCCGGCTGGCGGCCTCCGGGGAGCTGGCCGTCGGCACCCTGATCGCCGTGTACGGCGCCACCGCCTTCCTGGCGGCGCCGCTGCGGATCCTCGGCGAGGCCGCGCACGCCTGGAGCGTCGCCCGGGTCTCCGCGGGCCGGGCCGTCCGGGTGCTCTCGCTGCGCCGGACCAGCGGCGCGGCCGAGGCCGCGCTCACCCGGCCGGCCAACTCCGACCTGCACGATCCGGCGACGGGGCTGACCGCGCGGGCCGGCGAGCTGACCGCCGTGGTCTGCGGCGACCCGGACTTCGCCGGGGCGCTCGCCGAGCGGCTCGGCGGGCACGTGCCGGCGGCCGAGGAGGAACGGCAGCCCTCCGCCCGGCTCGGCGGGACGGAGCTGGACGCGGTGCCGCTGGGCGAGGCGCGGGCCGCGGTGCTGGTCCACGACAAGGAACCGGTGCTGCTCTCCGGCACGCTGGCCGGGCTGTTCGACATCCCGTCCTCGGGCCGGGTCCCGGTGGCCGAGGCGCTCGCGGCCGCCCGCTCCGACGACGTGCTGGAGGCCCTGGTCGAGGGCTCGCCGGAGTGCGGGGGAGACCCGATGCGCGCCCGGATCACCGAGCGCGGCCGGTCCCTGTCCGGCGGCCAGCGCCAGCGGCTCGCACTGGCCCGCGCGCTGCTGGCCGACCCGCCGGTGCTCGTCCTGGACGAGCCCACCAGCGCGGTCGACGCCCACACCGAGTCGCGGATCGCCACCGGTCTGCGGGACGTCCGGGCCGGGCGCACCACGGTGGTGTTCGCGACCAGCCCGCTGCTGCTCGACCAGGCGGACCGGGTGGTGCTGGTCCGCGACGGCCGGGCGGTCGTGGCAGGGCGGCACCGCGAGCTGATGCGGACGGAGCCCGCGTACCGGGCGGTGGTCACCCGTGAGGAGGAGGCCGCGCCCGGGGCTCCTGCCCGGGGGGAGACCGTCGCGGGGGCGGCCGCCCGGGGCGGGGAGGCCCTGCCCGGGGCGGAGGCGGCTTCCGTGGGGGCCGGGGAGGGGGCCGCGTGAGCACGCCCGTCAACTGTCCAGCGAAGCGAGCGAGGAGTACGTCATGAAGCCCCCTCTGCATCAGGAGCAGGGGCCGGCCGCCACCCTGCCGGTCGGCTCCCCGGCCGCCGTGCGCGCGTACCTGCGGCTGCTCGCGCGACGCCACCGCGGGGCCTTCTCCGGGGTGGTGGCGCTGCACTCGGTCGCCACGCTCGCCGGGCTGGTCGGGCCCTGGGTGCTCGGCGGGCTGGTCGAGTCGCTGGCCGCGGACGGCGCGCGGGCCTCCATCGGGGTGGCCGTCGGCTGGTACCTGCTGGCGCTGGCGGTGCAGTCCGCCTTCACCGGCTGGTCCCGGATGCGCGGCGCGATCCTCGGCGAGCGGGTCCTCGCAGACCTGCGCGAGGACTTCCTGATCCGCTCGGTCGGGCTGCCCACCGGCGTCCTGGAGCGGGCCGGCACCGGCGACCTCGTCTCCCGTGGTACCACGGACATCGACCGGCTGGACAAGTCCGTGCGCGAGGCGGTGCCCGAACTCGCGGTCGCCGTCGTGTCGTTGCTGCTCGTCCTCGGCGCCCTGCTGGTCACCTCGCCGCTGCTCGCGCTCACCTCGCTGGTCGGGCTGCCGCTGCTGCTGGCCAGCTCCCGCTGGTACTTCCGGCGCGCGCCGCAGTCCTACCGCAACGAGTCCGCCGGGTACGCCGCGGTGAACACCGTGCTCGCCGAGACGGTGGACGCCGGGCGGACGGTCGAGGCGCTGCGCCTGGGCGACCAGCGGGTCCGGCTGACGGACCGCAAGCTGCGCGAGTGGCTGGCCTGGGAACGGTACACGCTGTGGCTGCGCTCGGTGTGGTTCCCGACCGTCGACGCGGTCTACGCCTCTGCGGTGCTGGCCACGCTGGTGCTCGGCGGCCTGTTCACCCTCCGCGGGTGGATCACCGTCGGCCAGCTGACCACCGGAGTGCTGTACGCCCAGATGCTCACCGGCCCGGTCGACCTGATCCTGCGCTGGTACGACGAGCTGCAGATCGGGCAGGCTTCGCTGGCCCGGCTGGTCGGCGTCCGCGAGGTGCCGGAGCACGAGGGCGACGAGGGCGTGCGCCCGGACGGCCGCCGGGTCGAGGCCACGGACGTGCGGTTCGGCTACCGCGAGGGCGCGGACGTCCTGCACGGGATCAGCCTGGACGTCGCCCCGGGCAGCCGGGTGGCGCTGGTCGGGCCGTCCGGGGCGGGCAAGTCCACCCTCGGGCGGCTGCTGGCCGGGATCTACGCGCCCGGCCGGGGCAGCGTCACGCTCGGCGGGGCGGCGCTCGCGCGGATGCCGGCCGAGCGGGTCCGGGCCGAGGTGGCGCTCGTCAACCAGGAGCACCACGTCTTCGTGGGCACGCTGCGGGACAACCTGCGGCTGGCCGCGCCCGGTGCCGACGACACCGAGCTGCGGGCCGCGCTCGACGCGGTGGACGCCGGCGCCTGGGTGGACGCCCTCCCCGAGGGCCTTGACACCGAGGTCGGCTCCGGCGGCGCCGTGCTGACCCCGCCGCAGGCCCAGCAACTGGCCCTGGCCCGGCTGGTGCTGGCCGATCCGCACACCCTCGTGCTGGACGAGGCCACCTCGCTGCTCGACCCGCGCGCCGCCCGGCACCTGGAGCGCTCGCTCTCCCGGGTGCTGGAGGGGCGGACGGTCATCGCCATCGCGCATCGGCTGCACACCGCGCACGACGCCGACGTGATCGCGGTGGTCGAGGGCGGGCGGATCAGCGAGTACGGCAGCCACCCGGAGCTGGTCGCGGCCGGCGGTCCGTACGCGGCGCTGTGGCGCTCCTGGCGGGACGAGCGGTAGCACCCGCCCGCTCCGGGGTCGCCCGCTCCGGGGTCGTCCGGGCCCGCGCGGTGCGTGCCCTGCCCGCGCGGTACGTGCCGGGCCCGGACGTCCCAAACCCGCACGGGGCCGGATTACCCCGTGCGGGTTACTCCGCCCGCACGGAAGGGCGCGTAACCGGGCAAACCGGGGCCCGGGCCCGCAGACTGCTCCGGTGACCAAAGTTTCAGGCGGCTCGTCCGGCCCCCAGCGCAGCGAAATCGGCGGGATCCCCACCCGGTACATCGGGATCGGCGTCATCGTCGTCCTCGCGGTGTGGTTCCTGTTCGCCAACCTCGACAGGGTGAAGATCCAGTTCTGGGTGTTCACCGTCACCGCGCCGCTGTGGATCGCCCTGCTGGCCACCCTGCTCGCGGGCGGCGCGCTGGGCTGGCTGCTGAAGGGGCGGCGCGCACGGTGACCGCAGACCCCGGACCCGCACAAGGCGGCGCGTCCGGCTTCGCGCCGCTGATCGAGATGCGCGGCGTCAACAAGCACTTCGGGGACCTGCACGTCCTGCACGACATCGAGCTGACGGTCGGCCGCGGCGAGGTCGTCGTGGTGATCGGACCCTCCGGTTCCGGCAAGTCCACGCTCTGCCGGGCCATCAACCGGCTGGAGCCGATCGAGGCCGGCACCATCCTGATCGACGGCGAGCCGCTCCCCGCGGAGGGCAAGGGGCTGGCCCGGCTGCGGGCCGAGGTCGGGATGGTGTTCCAGTCCTTCAACCTGTTCGCGCACAAGACGGTGCTGCAGAACGTCTCGCTCGCCCAGATCAGGGTGCGCCGCCGGCCGAGGGCGGAGGCGGACGCCAAGTCCCGGACGCTGCTGGAGCGGGTCGGGCTGGCCGACCAGGCCGACAAGTACCCGGCGCAGCTGTCCGGCGGCCAGCAGCAGCGCGTGGCGATCGCCCGTGCGCTGGCGATGGACCCGAAGGCGCTGCTGTTCGACGAGCCCACTTCGGCCCTCGACCCCGAGATGATCAACGAGGTGCTGGACGTCATGCGCCAGCTCGCCCACGAGGGCATGACGATGGTCGTCGTCACGCACGAGATGGGCTTCGCCCGGGCCTCGGCGAACCGGGTGGTCTTCATGGCGGACGGCCGGATCGTCGAGGACCGCGCCCCGGAGGCGTTCTTCGGCGCTCCCGAGAGCGAGCGCGCCCGGGACTTCCTCTCCAAGATCCTGAAGCACTGAGGCGGCGTCGGTGACGAGGAAGGCCGTTGCGACGAAGGCCATGGCGAGGAAGGCCGTCGCGAGGAAGGTCGTGACGACGGGGACGGTGGAGGAGGCCAGGAGGACGAAGGCCGGGACGAAGAAGGGCGGGGCCGCCGCCGTGCTGGTGCTCGCCGTGCTGGCGGCGGGCTGCGGCAAGGCCGGCACCCCGCCGCCCAAGGGCCCGCAGCCCAGCGCCCTGCCCACCTACCAGGTGCAGGACGCCGCCGCGATCACCGGCTCGCCCACCCTGAACTCGGCCCGCAGCCGCGGCCACCTGGTGGTCGGTGTCAAGGAGGACCAGCCGTACCTGGGGCAGAAGAACCCGGCCACCGGCGTGTACTCGGGCTTCGACATCGAGATCGCCAAGATGGTCGGGGCCTCGCTCGGGTTCGCGCCGGACAGGATCCAGTTCAAGACCATCGCCTCGGCCAACCGCGAGACCGCGCTGCAGAACGGCCAGGTGGACTACTACGTCGGCACCTACACCATCAACGGCAACCGCAAGAAGCTGGTCGGCTTCGCCGGCCCGTACTTCGTCGCCGGGCAGTCGCTGCTGGTGCGCAAGAACGACAACAGCATCCACGGCCCGCAGGACCTGAACGGCAAGAAGGTGTGCTCGGCGGCGGGCTCGACCCCGTACCAGCGGATCCATTCGCAGTACCCGAAGGCGAAGCTGATCGGCTACGACACCTACTCGGCCTGCGTGGACAACCTGATCACCGGCCAGGTCGACACCGTCACCACGGACAACGCGATCCTGCTGGGCTACGCCGCCAAGGTGCCGGACGAGCTCAAGGTCGTCGGCCCGCTGTTCTCGACCGAGCCGTACGGGATCGGGACGCCGAAGAACGACACCGTGCTGCGGTACGCGCTGGACGACGCCCTGGCCCGGCACGAGCAGAACGGCGACTGGACGAAGGCGTTCGACGTGACCCTCGGCCTCTCCGGGGAGCCCGCGCCGACCCCGCCGCAGATCGACCGGTACTGAGAGGGGCCGCGCCGTGAAAACGCTGACCGACAACTGGTCGATCTACTGGGAAGGCTTCCTCGGCACGCTCTCGCTGTTCGCGGTGAGCGCCGTGATGTCGCTGGTGCTGGGCGTGCTGATCGCGAGCTTCAGGGTCTCGCCGGTGAAGCCGCTGCGGATCTTCGGCGCGGTGTGGGTGACGATCCTGCGCAACACGCCGCTGACCCTGCTGTTCTTCATCGTGGTGCTGGGTCTGCCGCGGTTCGACATCACGCTGCCCTTCTACACGTTCTCGGTGCTCGCCCTCGGCTGCTACACCTCGGCGTTCGTCTGCGAGGCGGTGCGCTCGGGCGTCAACACCGTGCCGCTCGGGCAGGGCGAGGCGGCGCGCAGCCTGGGCATGACCTTCGGGCAGACGATGGGGCTCGTGGTGCTGCCGCAGGCGGGCCGCTCGGTGGTCGCGCCGATCGGCAGCGTGCTGATCGCGCTGGCGAAGAACACCGCGATCGCCGGCTCGTTCAGCGTCACCGAGCTGCTGGGAACCTACCGGCCCATCAACGAGCTGGGCTACAGCATCGTCTGGACGTTCGTCTGGATCGCCGTCGGCTACCTGATCATCACCCTGGCCATCAGCGCCGTCTTCAACCTGCTCGAACGACGACTGGCGGTGTCGCGATGACCGTTGAATCCTCGGCGCTGTACGACATCCCCGGCCCGAAGGCGCTCGCCCGGCACCGGGCGTACGGCCTGGTCGCGCTGGTGCTGATCGCGGGGCTGATCGCGTGGGTCGTCTACATGCTCTTCCACACCCACCAGTTCACGTACGCGAAGTGGGAGCCGTTCACGTACCGCGGCGTCCAGGACCTGCTGCTGCGCGGGCTCGGCTACACGCTGAAGGCGTTCGGCTGGACGGTGCTGTTCGCGCTGCCGTTCGGGGCGCTGTTCGCGGCCGGGCGGCTGTCGGACCACCGGGTGGTGCGCTGGTTCTCCACGCTCGTGGTCGAGTTCTTCCGGGCGATGCCGCTGCTGGTGATGATCTTCTTCATCTTCGTCGCGCTGAAGGTGCAGCCGCTCTGGGCGCTGGTGGCCGGGCTGGTGCTGTACAACGGCTCGGTGCTGGCCGAGGTGTTCCGCGCCGGCGTGCTCGCCGTGCCGAAGGGGCAGCGGGAGGCGGCGTACGCGCTCGGGCTGCGCAAGACCCAGGTGATGGCCTACGTGCTGGTGCCGCAGGCCAACCGGGCGATGCTGCCGGCGATCATCAGCCAGCTGGTGGTCGCGCTCAAGGACACCTCGCTCGGCTTCCTGATCACCTACGAGGAGTTCCTGCACGCGGGCAAGCTGATCGCCACCAACCTCGACTACGACCTCCCGTTCATCCCCGTGGTGATCGTGATCGCGCCGATCTACATCGGGATGTGCCTGCTGCTCTCCTGGCTCGCCCGGTGGGTCGAGCGGCGCAGTCGGCGCAGCCCGAGCGTGCGGGGTGGGGCACCGGTGGCGAAGGCGGGGGTGGCGTTGGGGCTCCCGCCGTCGGCGCAGCAGGGAGGCGGGTGACGCGGGTGGGGTGGCCAGGGCGGTGGAGCGGTCGTGCCGGAGTGGGTCCGCCGTGCCGGTGTGGGTGCTGGTTCGCAACTGAACCATAGGTGCGCTCGGGGTCAGGCCCAGAACCTCCAAATTCCTCTTATGATTGCGGAGGCTGGAGGCAGACGACCGGGCGGAGGGGCCATGGAGCCGGTGTTCGACTCGCGGCACATCAGGACGTTCCACGAGGTGGTCAGGGCCGGGTCCTACTCGGCGGCGGCCCGCGAACTCGGCTACACCCAGCCCGCCATCACCCAGCAGATGAAGGCGCTCGAACGGACCGTCGGCGTTCCCCTCTTCACCCGGGCCGGACGCGGACTGCGCCTCACCGAGGCCGGCGAAGCGCTCTCCCGGCACGCCGAGGTGATCCTCGGCAGCCTCTCCGCCGCCCAGCAGCAGCTCGCCGCGCTCGCCCGGCTGCGCACCGGGCGCGTGCGGGTCTGCGCGTTCCCGAGCGCCAACGCGACCCTGATACCGCAGGCGATGGCGCGACTGCTCGACGAGCACCCGGGCGTGCGGGTCGAGCTCCTGGAGGCCGAGCCGCCGGACTCCGTCCAGCGGTTGCTGCGCGGGGAGTGCGACATCGCGCTGGCCTTCCGCTACCCCGGCGCCCCGGCCGACGTGCCGGAGGGGCTGGACGAGATTCCGCTGATGGAGGACCTGCTCACGGTGTTGCTGCCGGTCGGGCACCCGCTCGGGCGCCGGCACGCCGTGCGGCTCGCCGACCTCGACCGCGAGCGGTGGATCGCCGGGTGCCCGCGCTGCCGTGCGAACCTGCTGCACGTGTGCGCGGAGGAGGGCTTCGCGCCGGACATCGTCTTCTCGACGGACGACAACCTCGCGGTGCAGAGCCTCGTCGCGGCCGGCGTCGGGATCGCGCTGATGCCGGCGCTCGTGCTCTCGTTCATGTGCCACCGCAAGGTCACCGGGCGTGCCGTCGAGCCGCACCTGCGGCGGCACGTGAGCGCGTACGTGCTGCGCGAGCACCGGCGGATCCCGGCCACCGCGCTGGTGCTCGATCACCTGCGGCAGGCGGCGGCGAGCCGGGTGGGGTGCTGAGCCCGGTCCCGGAGCACGGCCGGTCGTAGGCCCGTCACGAAGCGTGCTCGGGGCGTTGTCGAGGGGCGGATCGTCTGCGGATTTATAAGCATGTGTTGGAATACCGCTTACGATCCCTCGTTGGACGTGATAGGTCCGCTTGGCCGAACCTGCTGGCATGACAGCCTCAGCCACGGTCGACAGCGACCGTCTCACCGAGCGGATGAACGCCCTCATCGGCGAGATCCGCGCCGTCGTCGACCGCGGCCTGCCGCCGGAGCTCACGGCGTACCTGGTCGGCGAACGCCTCGCCCCCCACCTGTCGGCCGACCCCGACGGCCCCGGCGCCCTGCTCACCCCCGCCCAGTGCGAGGCCGACCCCGCCCGCTACCGGCAGCACGTCGTGCACGCCGAGAAGGACGGCAGCTTCTCCGTCGTCGCCCTCGTCTGGCTGCCCGGCCAGCAGACCCCGATCCACGATCACGTCTCCTGGTGCGTCGCCGGCGTCCACCAGGGCCAGGAGAGCGAGATCCGCTACCGGCTCGTCTCCGACGGCCGCACCGCCCGGCTCGTCGAGACCGAGCACGTGGCCGGCCCGGCCGGCACCGTCGCCGCCTTCGCCCCGCCCGGCGACATCCACCTCGTGCGCAACGCGTGCAGCACCACCGCCATCTCCATCCACGTGTACGGCGCCGACGTCTCGCGCCTCGGCACCAGCATCCGGCGCGTCTACCGGTTGCCCGCCGACGGGCAGCGGTGAGCGTGGCGTGGCGCTGACCCTCCGGGAGCGGACCACCCGCACCCGCTCCCTCCCCCCGCTCGGTGGCGACGCCCCCGGCCTGCTCCTCGCGGCCGCTGGCGTCGGCGCCGCGCTCGCCGTCCACGCGGCCGTGCCGGCCGTGCCCAAGCTCACCGCCGCCGTCGTGCTCGGCATGGCGGCGGCCCACCTGCCCGGACTGCGCCCGGTCGTGCGCGGCGTGGCACGGCCCGGCCTGTCCACGGCCGGCAAGCGGCTGATGCGGCTCGGGATCGTGCTGCTCGGCCTCAAGCTCAGCCTCGGCGACGTGCTCGGCCTCGGCTGGGCCACCGTCGCCATGGTGCTCGCCGTCGTCGCTGCCACCTTCGGCGGCACGCTGTGGCTGGGGCGCAGGCTCGGACTGCCGGGGGACCAGCCGCTGCTGGTCGCCACCGGCTACTCGATCTGCGGCGCCTCGGCGATCGGCGCGGTCAGCCAGGCCTCCGGCAGCGACGAGGAGGACGTCGCCGCCTCCGTCGCGCTCGTGACGCTGTGCGGCACGCTCGCGATCGCCGTGCTGCCGCTGCTCCAGCACCCGCTCGGGCTCGGCGAGGTCGAGTTCGGGCGCTGGGTCGGCGCGAGCGTGCACGACGTCGGGCAGGTCGTCGCCACCGCGCAGACCGGCGGGCCCGGAGCGCTGCGCGAGGCCGTCCTGGTCAAGCTGATGCGGGTGGTGCTGCTGGCGCCGCTGGTCGCCGGGGTCGCGGTCGCGGTGCGGCGCAGGCAGCGGTGGAACAAAGAGAACGTTGGTGGACAAACTGCTAAAGAATCGGTCAAAACCGACAGTCGGCCGCCGATCGTCCCGCTGTTCGTCGCGGGCTTCCTCGCGATGATCGTCCTGCGGACCACCGGCGTGCTGCCGCAGCGGGCGCTCACCGTGGCCGGGGACGCCCAGGAGCTGCTGCTCGCCGCTGCGTTGTTCGGTCTCGGCAGCGCCGTCCACCTGCCGACCATGGTCCGCACCGGCGGGCGGATCGCCCTGCTCGGCCTCGGCTCCTGGGTGATGGTCGCGGGCGTCTCGTACGCCGGAGTGCTGCTCACGACCTGAGGAAAACGGCTGCTGGCACGGTGGCGACCTTGGGTATTGTCGGGCGGGTAGTGGTCCTGCGGGACCGTCCCGCACCCGAGTTCGCCGAGGAATGCGCATGCCGACCGCACTGCCCGAACGCAACGACCGCGACGCCGTGGTCACGCTCGACCGGCGCGAGGGGCCGTTCGGCGAGGTGGTGCTGCGCCAGCGCGGGCTGGACTTCGAGATCATCGCCAACGGCTGCTTCCTGATGGACACCGCCGACGGCCGCTCGGAGCGGCTGCTGATCCAGGCCGCGCTCGACGAGCTCGACCGCACGGGCGGAGCGGCCGGGCGGCCGTCCGTGCTGATCGGCGGGCTCGGCGTCGGCTTCTCGCTGGCCTACGCGGTCGCCGAGCCGCGCTGGGGGCGGATCGCGATCGTCGAGCGCGAGACCGCGATCATCGACTGGCACCGGAGCGGGCCGCTCGGCGCCTTCTCCGGCGGCGCGCTGGAGGACGAGCGGGTCGAGGTGCTCCACACCGACCTGCTGGAGTACCTCGCCGCCGCTGACGGCGAGCGCTACGACGCGCTGTGCCTCGACATCGACAACGGGCCGGACTGGACCGTCACCGACGGCAACGCGCCCCTGTACGGGGCCGACGGGCTCGCGGTGCTGTGGCACCGGCTCCAGCCGGGCGGGGTGCTGGCGGTGTGGAGCGCCCAGCCCTCGGCGGCGTTCGACGAGGCGCTGCGGGCGGCGGGGTTCTCGGACGTCGCATCGCACGAGGTCCCCGTCTCCCGGGGAGTGCCGGACGTGGTGCACCTGGCGCGGCGCGCGGGCTGATCCGGCTCGGGTCGGTCGAGGCCTGATCGTTCGCTTCGGTGCTGTGGGCTGAGGAGTTGGGCATGGCGGAGGACGGGACGCCGTCGGGGCGGATCCTGGCGGAGCTCCGACGGCGGATCGCCTCGGGGGAGTTGGCGCCGGGGGAGCGCGTGCCGTCCACCAGGGCGATCACCCGGGAGTGGGGGGTCGCGATGGCCACGGCCACCAGGGTGCTGAGCCGGCTGCGGGAGGAAGGGCTGGTCCGGGCGGTGCCGGGGGTCGGGACGGTGGTGGCAGGGGCTCCTGCTACTGCTGGTCCGCCGGCCGCCCTCGTCGCTCCGGGCGGGTCAACCGGTCCTTCGGGGACAGCTGTTGCGGGGCGGTCGCGCGGCGGAGACCGGGGCGGGGAGCGGACCGGGGACCGGGAGCTGTCCCGGGAGCGGATCGTCACGACGGCCGTGCGGGTGGCGGACGAGGAGGGGATCGCGGCGCTGTCGATGCGGCGCATCGCGACCGACCTCGGTGTGGCGACGATGTCGCTCTACCGTCATGTGCCGGGCAAGGACGAGCTGTTGAGGCTCATGACGGACCGGGTCTTCGGCGAGGAGCCGCTGCCCGATCCGTTGCCGGCGGGGTGGCGGGAGGCGCTGGAGACGGTCGCCCGGGTGCAGTGGCGGATCTACCGGCGGCACCCGTGGCTGGCGGGCACGATGTCGTTCACCCGTCCGGTGCTGGCACCGGACGCGGCCGTGCACACCGAACGCACGATGGCCGCCCTCGCCGGACTGGGGCTGGGCGTCGAGGAGATGGCCCAGGCGTCGGTCACGCTGGCGGCCTTCGTGTGCGGGCTGGCGGTGCACTTCGAGCGGGAGGCACAGGCCGTCCAGGACAGCGGGATGTCCGCGGACGAGTGGATGGACCGCCAGGACGTCGAGGAGCGGGACCAGCTGATGGCGGACCCGGAGCGGTTCCCGATGTTCGACGCGCTGAACCGGGGGCCGGAGATCGACATGAGCCTGGACGCGCTGTTCGCGTTCGGGGTGGCGCGCATGCTCGACGGGATCGGCGCGGTGATCGCGCGGCGGTCGGGCAGGGGATGACGGGTGGCGGCGGACAGATGACAGCTGACAGATTTCAGATTTCGTTCGCTGAAATCTGTCAGCTGTCATCTGTCCGCCGCCACCGCCACCGTCGCGTCGCGGGAGGCTCAGCCGAACGGTCGGGCCTCCGGCACCGGGGGCGCGGCCGCGGTGTCGGCGCCGGCGCGGGTGTCGTCGGGGGCGTCGCCCGGCAGGGGCGGGAGGGTTTCCGGGGCGAAGGGGTTGAAGTCCGGCGGGGGCACCCGGACGGGCGTGCCCCGGAGGGCCGGGTCGCTGTCCGGCTCGTCCTCGTCGTCCGTCGGGGCCTGCCCCGGGCCGTCCACCTGGGCGGGGATGCGCGGCGGGACCGTCGGCGGCGGCGGGACGGGCGGACGCTGGGGCGCGAGCCTGGTGCCGAAGGGGTCGCTCGGTTCGTCGGCCACCACCGTGCCGAACGGGTCGGTGAGCGCGGCGGGCACGTCGGCCGGCACGTCGTCCGGGGCGGTCTCCGGGAGGGGCGGGAGGGTTTCCGGGGCGAAGGGGTTGAAGTCCGGCGGGGGCACCCGGACGGGCGTGCCCCGGAGGGCCGGGTCGCTGTCCGACACGTCCTCCCGGCGCTCGTCGCGCTCCTCGCCCTCCCCGCGCTCCTCGACCGGTTCGTTCCGGTCCGGCGCGTCGGCGATCGCCGCGAAGGGGTTGAAGTCCGGCGGCGCAACCGCCACCGGGGTGTCCCGCTGTGCGGGGGCGTCCTCGGCCACGGGCGCGGCCGTCGCATCGGCGAGCGCGGCGAACGGGTTGTGGTCCAGGGGCAGGGCCGCCTCGCGCCCTGCGGGCAGGGGCACGGCCGCGGGCACGCCCGGTGTGCCGTCCCACCCGAACTGGACGCTCTTCAGCAGCTCCGCGAACGCCTCCGTGTAGAGGTCCCAGTCCTCCGGCTGCGCCGTGGAGAGCTGGACGCAGAGCACTGACGCGCCGTCCGGCAGCGGGACGAACGCCTCGACGACCGACGTGACCACCCAGCGCCGCTGCCCGTCGGCGGCCAGCGCCGCGGGCACGGGGACCGTCCGGCCCTCGACCAGGACGGCGGCCGGTCCGGCCGGCAGCAGGACCGTCCACACCTCGGCGTGCCGGCGGACGGTGGCGAGTTCGGTGGCGAGCGCCGTGATCGGCAGCGGGTGCCGGGCGAGCGAGACGACCAGGGTGGCCTCGGTGGTGCGGCCGTCCGCCTCCAGGGCGCACACGCCCGCGTAGACGGCGCCCGCGGCGTGGACCACGTCGGCGAGGGCGGCCGTGATGACGGCGAAGTCGCGGCGCGGGCCGGAGCCGGTGGCACTGAACAGTTCCTCGGCGACCTCGGCCAGGTGCCCGGCCAGCCCGTCGGCGGCCGCGGCGGCGGCCCGGTCGGCGTCGTGGCCGACCGCTCCGCGCAGCGGCGGCACCGCGCGGGACGAGACGCCCGCGGGGCCGTCGGGGGAGGTCAGGGGGTGGAAGCCGGGCGGGACGACCAGGCGGACCTCGGTGCCGGCGCCGGTGGCCAGTTCGACGGGCAGCCGGGTCTGCTGACCGCCGGCCAGCGCCGCCAGTGCGGGCGCGAACGGCGGGCGCAGCTTGGGGTCGGCGATCTCGCCGGTGACGGGCAGCTGGAAGAGCGCGGCGCAGGCGGTGCCGCGGTCGGCGGTCGTGCCGCGCACCGGGCCGCCGCCGAAGCGGGCGAGGAGGGCGGTGACGGTCCGTTCCGCGACCGGCGCGCCGGTGCCGGGGCGGGCCGTTCCGGCGGTGACGACGGTGCCGAGCCGGTCGACGGCTGCGTGCACCGGTCCGTTGGGCGCCAGCGGCAGGCCGAACAGCTCCTCGGCGGCCGGGTGCCGGTCCGACGACCCGCGCCGCGGGTCGAGCGAAGTCACCGGGTGACGGGAGGCACGTCCGTCGAAGAGGGCGTCGGTGAGGGTGGAGAGGGTCGCGCTGACCTGCTCCGCGGCGGCGAAGGGGTTGGCCTCCGCGGTGGACCGGTCGTCGAACCGGCCGCCGAACTGGCTGTCGAACTGGCCGTCCTGGGTCAACTGTTGAGCCCCCCGCTCTGGTGCGTCCGCGGTCGGTGTCCCGGTGGTCCGGGCGCGCGCCCGGTGGTGCGCCGCCGGGGTCCGCGACTGTTCCCGGCCGTGGTCATTCCTATCAGAGCCCACCGTCGGGGCAGAACCGGCGGCCGTCCTGCGGCCCGCCCGGGCCGGCTACTCCGCGGCCTGCGGTGACGGCCCGTCGGCGACCGGCGCCGCGGGCGGTGAAGCGACCGGTGCCGCGGGCGGCGCGGCGAGCGTCCCGAGCGCCTCGGTGATCCCCGGCACGGCGAGCAGTCCGGCGAGGTCGTGCACGAGGCGCCCGGTCGGCCCGTCCGGCCGTTCGTCGGCGAGGAACGAGGCGAGCTCGGCGCCGAGGGCCGGTTCCCGGGCGGCGGTGAGGACCAGGGCGGCGACGAACTCCTGCACCAGGTGCAGCTGCAGCTCCTCCAGCGGCACCGAGCGCTCGGCCAGCCATTCGAGCGAGGTGATCTCGGCGTTGGCGATCCAGGCGCGGACGGTCAGCCGCAGCCCTGGGCTCGGGTCGGGGATGGCGAGGTGGCCGAGGATCTGGTCGTGGGCGGCCCGCCGCACCTCGTCGATCACCGCCGAGGTGCCCGCGCTGGCGGCCACCGAGCCGCCGCGCAGCAGCGCCGCGAAGCCGGGCCCGTGGCTCTGGACGAAGTCCAGGTAGCGGCCCATCACGCGGTGGAGGCGCTCGGACAGCGGCCCCTCGGGGGGTTCCTCGAAGCGCCCGGCGAGCTCGCGCCCGGCCCGGCGCAGCGACTCCTCGTACAGCGCCTGCTTGCCGGGGAAGTAGTGGTAGACCAGCGGACGGGAGGCGCCCGCGGCAGCGGCGATGTCGTCGATCGACACCTCCTCCGGCGGGCGCACGCTGAAGAGCTCCAGCGCGACGGCGATCAGCTGCTCGCGCCGCTCGTCGACGCTCAGCCGGCGGCGCGGTCGCTCGCCCGCCGCCGCGGCGGGCGCGGCGGGCGCCGGGGTCCGGTCCGGGCCGGTGGTCCGTCCGGTGTGGGCGGCCGTCGGCGACGGCGTACGGGAGGCCATGCGCGCCACCCTATCCGGCGGGCGCAACGGGCCCTATGCGGCGTGGAAGTCCAGGTAGCGGCGGTAGGCCTCGCGGCCGTCGGGGACGAAGTCGTCGCGGGCGAGGCGCGCGTCGAGTTCGGCGGGGGTCAGCCAGTCGTGCCAGGCGACCTCGGACTCCTGCGGGGAGACCGGGCCGTCCCACTCGGCCTCGTACATGTCGCACCACCAGGACAGGTGGTCCTGCCGGAAGAGGAACTTGAACAGCGGGCGCGGGGCGACGCCGCTCACGCCCAGTTCCTCCTCGGCCTCGCGGACGGCCGCCTCGCCGTACGTCTCGCCGGAGCCGACGACGCCGCCGACGAACATGTCGTACGCGCCCGGGGCGAACAGCTTGGTGTCGGTGCGCCGGTGGACGAAGATCCGCCCGGCCGGGTCGCGGACCAGGACGAAGACGCACCGGTGGGTCAGGCCCCGCCGGTACACCTCCCCGCGCGCCGCGGTTCCGGTCACCCGGTCGTGCTCGTCGACGACGTCCAGCAGCTCTTCGGCGGGGTCCACCGCGGCAGGGTCGGTCATGACGGACAGGTTAGGGTTTCCGGGCCCGGTTCGAACGCGGGCGCGAACACATTCGGACACACGTACAGACAGCTGCGGTCGGGCCAGATCGGGCCGGACGAGCTGAGGACGGCGCGCGATGGTGGAGATCTGGGGCGAGACGGCCGAGGGCTTCGAGCCGGTGCGGGAGGCCTTCGCACGGAACTTCCGCGAGTACGGCGAGCTCGGCGCCGCCTTCGCGCTGTACGTGCGCGGCCGCAAGGCGGTCGACCTGTGGGGCGGCGACGCCCGGCCCGAGGTCGGTGGCCGGCCCGCGCCCGCCGTCGCCTGGACGGCGGACACCGCGCAGGTGCTGCGCTCGGTCACCAAGGGCCTGACCGCCGCCACCGCCCTCCTGCTCGCCGAGCGGGGCGAGCTCGACCTGGACGCACCGGTGGCCTCCTACTGGCCCGAGTTCGCGGCGGCCGGCAAGGGCGGGGTGCCGGTGAGCTGGCTGCTCTCGCACCAGGCCGGGGTGCCCGCGCTGGACGTGCCGCTGCGCCTGGAGGACGTGCTGACCTGGGAGCGGGCGGCCGCGGCCGTGGCCGCGCAGGAGCCCGCCTGGGAGCCCGGCACGGCGCACGGCTACCACCCGTACACCTTCGGCTGGCTGGTCGGCGAGGTGGTGCGGCGGGCGAGCGGGCGCACGGTGGGCCGGTACTTCGCCGAGGAGATCGCCCGGCCGCTCGGCCTGGACCTGTGGATCGGGCTGCCGGCCGGCGCGGCGCCGCGTGTCGGCCGGCTGGTCGACCTGCCCGCCCCCGAGGCGGCCAGGACCGGGCCGAGCGGGCTGCGGCTGCGGCCCAAGCAGTCCGTCCGGAACGCCTACCAGGACCCGTCCTCGCTGACCGCCCGCTCGTTCGCCTCGGTGCGTCCGGGAGTGGACCTCAACGACCCGGCGGTGCAGGCCGCAGAGATCCCCGGGGCCGGCGGCATCGGGACGGCCCGCTCGCTGGCCCGGTTCTACGCGGCGCTGGTCGGGGCGGCGGACCGGCACGACGGCTCGGGCGGCACGTGCGCCCCGCTGCTCGGGCCGCAGGTGCTGGCCAGGGCGGTCGGCCCGGCGGTGAACGGCCCGGACCGGGTGCTGATCGTCAACTCCACGTTCGGCCTGGGCTTCTGGCGGCACGGCCCGACGGCGCCGATGGCGTCCCGGGCGAGCTTCGGGCACCCGGGCCGGGGCGGCTCGCTGGGCTTCGCCGACCCGGACCTCGGGCTCGGTTTCGGCTACGTCACCAACGGGATGCAGCCGGGCGTCACGGGGGACGTCCGCTCGCGCAACCTCATCCGCGCCGTGCGCGGATGCCTGGGGCTCGACGGGTAGCGGGCCGGAACCGCCCCGGCTCGACGGGCGGTGCCGCCTAGGCCTGGCCGGTCTCGAAGCGGCTGATCTTCCCGGCGTCGACGGTGAACCGCCAGGCGGTGCGCATCTCGCCCCAGGTCGCGTTGGTGAAGTTGGCGACGAGGGCGTGGCCGCCGTTCGCCTCGGTCTGGACGTCCATGTGGCCGTTGGGCTCGAAGATCTCGCGGTCGATCCACTGCACCAGGTCGCGGTCGGAGCCGTCGTCGGACATGGTGGCGTCCGGGGTGAGGACGGCGAGGAAGGCGTCGCGGTCGCCGGCGTTGATCGCCGTCACGAAGGCGCGCACGGTCGGGTCGGAGAGCTTGGCGGGGGAGATGGTCATCGGGGCTCCCGGGGTGGAAGGGACGGGAGCCCCTGTGTACGACGTTCGCCGGGCGTGTCCGGGCATGTCGGCGGCGCGTCGGCGAAATTCACGCATTCATGTGCTTGGATCAACAAATGGGCGATTTGGTGGTTTTTGCCCTGATGTCACGGGGAGTGGCAGCGGATCGGGAGACCGGGAGCGGTCTCCCGACCCGCGACGGTCCGGCCGCTGAGGGACTTGGCCGGGATCCCTGGCCGAGATCCCGGGATCCCGGGTGGGGGGCTAGAAGAAGCCGACCTCGTCGGGCGAGTAGCTGACCAGCAGGTTCTTGGTCTGCTGGTAGTGCTCCAGCAGCGCCTTGTGGGTCTCCCGGCCGATGCCGGAGTTCTTGTAGCCGCCGAAGGCCGCGTGGGCCGGGTAGGCGTGGTAGCAGTTCGTCCAGACGCGGCCGGCCTGGATGGCGCGGCCGGCGCGGTGGGCGGTGTTGAGGTCGCGTGTCCAGACGCCCGCGCCGAGGCCGTACTGGGTGTCGTTGGCGAGCGCGACGCCCTCGGCGAAGTCGTCGAAGCGGGTGACGGAGACCACCGGGCCGAAGATCTCCTCCTGGAAGACCCGCATCCGGTTGTCGCCCTCGAAGACCGTCGGCGTCACGTAGTACCCGCCGGCCAGGGCGCCGCCGAGGTCGGCCTGCTCGCCGCCTGCGAGCACCTTGGCGCCCTCGGCGCGGCCGATGTCGAAGTAGGAGAGGATCTTCTTGAGCTGTTCGGCGCTGGCCTGCGCGCCGACCTGGGTCTCGGTGTCGAGCGGGTTGCCCTGGCGCATCGCGCGCACCCGCTCCAGGCCGTCGGCGAGCAGGCGCTCGTAGACCGAGGACTGGATCAGCGCCCGGCTCGGGCAGGTGCACACCTCGCCCTGGTTGAGGGCGAACATCGCGAAGCCCTCGACGGCCTTGCCGTAGAAGGCGTCGGTGGCATCGGCGACGTCCTCGAAGAACACGTTGGGGCTCTTGCCGCCGAGCTCCAGCGAGACCGGGATCAGGTTGTCGCTGGCGGCGCGGGAGATGAGCCGGCCGGTGCTGGTCTCGCCGGTGAAGGCGATCTTGCGGATGCGGGGGCTGGCCGCGAGCGGGGCGCCGGCCTCCTCGCCGAAGCCCGTCACGATGTTGACGACGCCGGGCGGCAGCAGGTCGGCGGTGAGCTCGGCGAGCAGCAGGACGGAGGCAGGGGTCTGCTCGGCGGGCTTGAGGACGACGGCGTTGCCGGCCGCGATCGCCGGGGCGAGCTTCCATATCGCCATCAGGATCGGGAAGTTCCACGGGATGATCTGGCCGACCACGCCCAGCGGCTCGTGGAAGTGGTACGCGACGGTGTCCTCGTCCAGCTGGGAGATGCCGCCCTCCTGGGCGCGCAGCGCGCCGGCGAAGTAGCGCAGGTGGTCGACGGCGAGCGGGAGGTCGGCGGCGAGGGTCTCGCGCACCGGCTTGCCGTTCTCCCAGCTCTCCGCGACGGCCAGCTGCTCCAGGTTCGCCTCCATCCGGTCGGCCAGGCGCAGGAGCACCTGGGCGCGCTCGGCGGCGGACGTGCGCCCCCAGGCGGGCGCGGCGGCGTGGGCGGCGTCCAGGGCGGCCTCGATGTCCTCGGCGGTGCCGCGGGCGACCTCGGTGAAGACCTCCCCGGTGACCGGGGTCGGGTTCCCGAAGTACTCGCCCCGCACCGGCGGCACCCAGTCGCCGCCGATCCAGTGGTCGTAGCGCGGACGGTAGGCGACGATGCTGCCGGGGGTGCCGGGCGGCTGGTAGACCGTCATGCTCTGGTGTCTCCTCGCGACGTCGGGCGCTGCCCGCGCCCTGCGGCCGGGCAGCGGGCCGGACCGCCCGGTTCGGGAGCGGTCCGGCGGGAGGGGTGTGAACGCGCGCTCGCGGCGGGCGCCCGCCGGGGGCGCCCGCCGCCGAGCACGATAGCCGCGACGGCGCGGTGCGGCTACGTTCCGTACGGATCTGGTGTACGGAGGGTGCGCGTTCCGGCCGTTGTGGAGATCGCCGGAGCCCGGCCGCGCGCCTCGTGGTACCTGGGCGCGCGTCGCGTCGGGCGTCGGGTGCACAGTGCTCAGGGGTGCACGGCGGTCAGGGGTGTGCGGCTGCCCCGGGGGTTCGGGGCCGCGCCGGACCGGGGCCGCCCTGCGGCGCCCCGCCGGCGGCGGGTGCGGCGCTGTGGGAGAGGCGGGCGGCCCTGGTGCGGTGCCGGTGGGCGTCCGGCGTCAGGCGGAGCCGTGCCGGACTGAGCGGCGTCAGACGGAGTGGTAGCGGCCCGTGCGGGACTCCCAGTGCTGGTAGCCGGCCAGCCAGGTGAGCAGCCCGTCGGCGTACCGCTGGGCGATGCTCGCCTCGACCCGGGACAGGCCGAGCTCGCGGTAGACCTCCGGGAGCTGGGCGTGCAGCTCGCCGCAGCGCTCCACCATGATCTGCGCCTCGTCGAGGACCACCGCGCAGGCCTCCTCGGCCGAGCAGTGGCGCTCGCGCTGGACGATCAGCACGAGGTTGTTGACGTCGCCGCGCGGGGCCTCCAGCGGGAAGGACCGCACGTCGTTGCTCAACGAGGGTATGTCAGCGGCGAGTTGGCGCAGCTGACGGAGCACCGGGTGGTGCAGGACGGCGGGCGGCACCTCGAACTGGCCGAGTCGTTCGACCATGTCGAAGATGGTCTCCATGGCCGCGGTCCCCCGCCGGAGCACGAGGTAGCCGGCCCGGTCCGGCGGCCGGGTGGAGATCCGGCCGGCGGCCTCGGCCGGGTGACTGGCCAGGTACCACTCCCAGTTGTAGGCGGCGCGGGCCTGCCAGCGGGCGGGCATGCCGCGCGCGCTGCGGTCCCAGAGGTCCGCGAACGCGGTCTCGACGGGGGAGCGCTGGTCGGCGCGCGCGCCGTGCAGGACCGCGATGAGCCGTTCGCAGATCGGGGCGACCTCGGTGGGCCGGCGGCCGAGCGGGCCGTCGAACTGGTCGTCGAAGAGGAAGTAGAACCCCATCAGGTCGGCCGCGAGCGCGAGTTCGTCCGGCCCGGCGTCCGGGTAGCCCAGGGCGGCGAGCTCGACGATCTCCCAGTGGGCGTACCCGGGGCGGTCGGCGTCGGCCAGCAGCGGGTGCCGGTGGAGCCAGTCGCGGTGCAGCGTGGCGGCGTGCGGGATGTGGGAACTGCGGCGGTGCGGGAACGGGATCTGAAGTGAGGTGTCGTCAGACATCGGACTCCCGGTGCAGCGGAGGGTGGGGGCGCTAACGGTTCGGACGCGGTTCGTGGGGGGAGTTGACGCGGCGAGGCTTCGAGGGCGAGGGTGGCAGGGGCAAGATCATCTTTGCCTCGCGGGCCGTAGGGTATCTGATGTAATGATCGGACGTTAGGGATATAGGGCAATTGCCCTTGGCAAGCGGTCCGAACCCTCACCGTCCGTCTCAGCCTGCGCGAATGCCGCACGGCACGCCCCCCGCGGCGCTAACCTCGGCACACGACCAGGGAGTCAGCAGGAGCGGCGGAGGCATGACGTGACCGAGCAGGGCAACGGACTTCGGGCGGGAACCGGCCCCGGCCGGGACGGGGACGGCGCCGCTTCCCGGGTCAGGCTGCGCGACCGCGACGCGGAACTGCGCTCCGCCGAGACCGCCGTGGAGAAGCTGTGCCGCGAATTCGCCGCCGGCGGCACCGAGATCGGCGAACTCCTCACCATCTCCGGCCGCCCCGGCATCGGCAAGACCAGCCTGCTCCACGAGGTGCGACGCACCGCCAAGCTCCGCGACGGCGCCACCGTGCTGTTCGCGCGCGGCGGCGAACAGCAGGTCAAGGAGCCCTACCACGTGCTGCGCCAGCTCCTGCAGCCCGCGCTCACCGCTCTTGCGCCGGCCGAGTTCCGGCAGGTCATGGGCACCTGGGAGGAGGTCGTCGGACCGGCCATGGGCCTCAAGCAGCCCAAGGCCGGCGCCCGCCGGCTCGACCCGCAGGGCGTGCGCGACGGACTGGACTACGTCCTCACCCAGCTCGCGCCCCGCAGCGCGCCCCTGGTGATGATCGTCGACGACCTGCACTGGGCCGACCTGGAATCCCTCTCCTGGCTCACCCAGTTCGCCGTCCGTGCACGCGAACTGCCCGTCCTGCTCGTCTTCGCGTTCCGCGAGGACGAACACGACTGGCAGCCCGAAGCCCACCCCCACCACTCCACCGTCCTCAAGCTCGCCACCCGTCGGCACGAGCTCAACCGCCTGTCCCTCGTTTCGGTCACGGACATCATCCGGGCGGAACTCGGCGAGAAGGCCGAGGACGCGTTCTGCTACGAGTTCTGGAACGTCGTCAACGGCAACCCCTACGAGGCCATCGCCCTGCTCGACCAGGTCCGCGACCAGGAGCTCGAACCGGTCGAGGAGAACTCCGTCCAGCTGCGCGAACTCGCCGTCGACGCCAACGGGATGACCCTCAAGACCTGGCTCGACCGGCTCGGCGCCAGCACCCTGCGCTTCGCCTGGGCCTGCGCCATGCTCGGCACCGACATCCGGATCGACCTCGCGACCCGCATCTCCACCCAGAGCGCCGAGGGCGCCCGCGAGTCCATCAAGCAGCTCCGCAAGCAGCGCGTCCTCACCCAGACCCCCAACGGGAACCTGGAGTTCGTCCACCCGCTGATCGGCAGCTCGATCTACAACACCATGCCCGAGGCCACCCGCACCGGCATGCACGGCGTCGCCGCGGCCGAGATCGAGAACGCCGGGCTCGGCCTGCTCGCCGCCTCCCGCCACCTCGTCGAGACCTTCGCGGGCGAGGGCGACGACCGCACCGTGCGCAAGCTGCGCAAGGCCGCCGCCGAACACCTGCTCATCGGCGCCCCCGAGGCCGCTCAGCGCTGCCTGCACCGCGCCCTCAACGAGCCGCCCGCCGACGGCATCCGCGCCGAGGTGCTCTACGAACTCGGCTGCTCGGCGCTGCTCACCGACCCCGTCGCCACCGTCAACCAGCTCAAGCTCGCCCTCGACCCGGAGGAGGGGCCGCTGCGCCCCGAACTGCGGGTGGACGCCACGTTCCGGCTCTCCGAAGTGCTCGCGCACAGCGGCGAACTGCGCGAGGCCGCGCTGGTGTGCCAGGAGGAGGTCGCCGCCACCGACGACGCCGCGGGCCGGCAGCGGCTGCAGGCCGCCTCGTTCATGTGGCACGCCTTCCGCAAGTCCGAGGAGGACGGCCCCGGCCGCTCCCGGCGGCTCGGCGAGATGTGCGAGGGCCTCACCGGCCGCGAGCCCGCCGACCGCGCGGTCCTCGCGATGCGCGCCTGGGACCTCACCCTGCGCGGCGCCCCCTCCGCCGACGCGCTCGCCCACGCCGACGACGTCCTGGAGGCCGGCCGGCTGCCCAGGGGGCTCGGCTGGACCGACAGCACCTGGGGCTTCGAGCTGCCCGCGATGCTCGGCCTCACCTACACGTACAACGACCGCATCGCCCAGGCCGAGCGGCTGTTCGCCGACGCCATCGTCCAGTTCGAGGTCGCCGGGTGGAGCGGTGCCCACCGGGGCTTCGCCTACTTCCTGATGGGCCTCGCCCGCTTCCGCCGCGGTCTGCTCGCCGAGGCCGAGGACTTCCTGCGCCGCGCCCTGCGCCTCTCCGAGCGGATCGCCCCCAAGCTGCCGCTCGCGTGGGACGCCGTCGGCGTGCTCGTCGACACCCTGCTCGCGCGCGGACGCGTCGAGGAGGCCTGGGACCTCGCCACCGGCTTCGGCTTCCAGCCGCCGTACCACGACACCGCGATGGTCCTGCCCGACGCGCCCTCGCTGTACGGCAAGCTGCTCGTCGCCAAGCGGCGCCACGCCGGCGCCGCCGCCGCGCTCACCGAGGCCGGCGCCCAGCTGGAGGCCCGCGGCTGGCGCAACACCGTCTGGGCGCCGTGGGCCGGCCACCTCGCCGTCGCCATCGCCCAGGACGAGCCCGACCGCGCCCGCGAGTACGCCCACAAGGCCGTCCGGGACGCCCGGACCTTCGGCACCGCCTCGGCGATCGGCACCGCGCTGCGGCTGCACGCCCAGATCGAGGACGGCCAGCAGGCGGTCGAGCTCCTGGAGCAGGCCGTGACCTACCTCGGCCAGTCCCCGGCGGGCTACGAGCACGCCGTCGCGCTGGTCGAGCTCGGGGCGGCGCTGCGCCGGGTCGGGCGGCTGGAGGACGCCCAGGAGTACCTGTACCAGGGCATCGAGCTGGCCCAGCACTGCTCGGCCGAGGGCCTGGTCGAGCAGGCGCGCCGGGAGCTCGCCAACTACGGCCTGCGGCCCAACCGCCTGGGCGACTTCCGCGCCTCCCGCGAGGCGCTCAGCCAGCCGGAGTGGGACGTCGCCCAGCTGGCGGTGCGGGGCGTTCCGCCGCAGCGGATCGCCGACGAGCTCGGGCTTCAGCTGAGCCTGGTCAACCGGCGCCTGGCCGCGGTCTACCGGAAGGCGGGCAGCGGGCCGGACGGCCTCGCCACCGCGCTCGGGCTGCCGGGCCAGCCGCCTGCCACCCGGCCGACGCGGCCGACCACGCCGGCTCAGCCCACCCGGCCGACCGGGGACGCGGAGCAGGAGGAGGCGGGCGACTAGGGCGTGCCATTCAACTCAGGCCGCCCTCGCCGCCGGGCGTCCGCGCCCGGCGGACGGAAGCGCTCGGGCGGCGCGCGGGGGTTCGGGAGCGCTCCCGCGGCCGTCCCCGTCGTTAGGCTGACGCACACCGGGGCGGCCGCAGCCGGCTTCCTGACCGTATTCCCGGCCGATCCCCGGCGACACCCCCGGACCGACCCCGTTCGGCGCGACCGCGGCACCCACCCCGGCCGCCAGTGAGGAGCAGCAGGGCATGGCGACTCAGGCCACCGGCGTGCGCCACGAACCCCTCGACGCCTCGGGCGCGGGCGCCGCGATCCAGCGCTGGACGCTCACCGCAGGCCCGTACGAGGCGAGCGTGCTCACCCTCGGCGCCACCCTGCACACCCTCACCGCGCCCGACCGCGTCGGCCGCCGCGCCCAACTCCTGCTCGCCACCGACGAACTGGCCCAGATCCTCGGCCCGGCCCGGCACTACGGCACCGTCGTCGGCCGCTACGCCAACCGGATCGACGGCTCGCGGATCACCATCGACGGCGAGGACCACCCGCTCGCCCCCACTGGCGGCGGCACGACCCTGCACGGCGGCCCCGACGGCTTCGCCAACCGGATGTGGGCCGCCACCGAGATCCCGGGCGGCGTCGAACTGCGGCTGCACAGCCCGGACGGCGACCAGGGCTTCCCCGGCGCCCTCGACGTCACCGTCGCCTACACCCTCGACGCCCGGGGCGAGCTCACCATCGCCTACCGCGCCGCCACCACGAAGCCGACCGTCGTCAACCTCACCAACCACGCCTACGTCAACCTCGCGGGCGAAGGCAGCGGCGACGTCCTCGGCCACCTGCTCACCCTCGACGCCGACGCCTACACCCCGGCCGACGAGCGGCAGATCCCCACCGGGCGGATCGAACCCGTGGCCGGCACGCCGTTCGACTTCACGACGGCCCGGCCGATCGGCAAGTCCGTGCACGACGAGCACCCGCAGCTGACCGGGCCCGGCGGGTACGACCACAACTGGGTGCTGCGCCCGCGCCCGGCCGACGGCACCCCGGCCCGGGCGGCGCTGCTGGAGGACCCGGTCAGCGGGCGCACCCTGGAGGTGCTCACCACCGAGCCGGGCGTCCAGGTCTACACGGCCAACAAGTTCCAGGGCGCGGTGACGGGCGCGAGCGGGGTGGCGTACGGGCCGTTCGCCGGGATCGCGCTGGAGACGCAGCACTTCCCGGACTCGCCGCACCACCCGGACTTCCCCAGCACGGTGCTGCGCCCGGGGAAGGAGTTCCGCTCGACGACCGTCCTGCGGTTCGGGACGAACTAGTCCCCGGCCACCGGGCGGGCCGGCAGGTCCCGGCGCATGCAGAGCCGGGGCCAGCGGTCGAGGCCGTGCCCGGCCTCCCGGCGGCGGATCTCCCGCAGGCCCGGCGTGAGTTCGCCGTCGGCGAGCGGGCGGAAGCCGCAGCGGGCGTAGTAGGGGGCGTTCCACGGGACGTCGGCGAACGTGGTGAGGGTGAGCGCGGGGGCGTCGGTGGTGGCGGCGAGGTGCTCGATCAGCGCGCGGCCGATGCCCCGGCGGGCGTGGTCGGGGTGCACCGAGACCTGTTCGACGTGGTACGCGCCGTCGACCGGTTCGGCGAGCAGGTAGCCGACGGGGCGGTCGCCGTCGTCGACCGCGACGAGGGCGGTGCCGTCCGTCAGGTAGCGGGCGAGTTCCCCGGGGGTCGGGGGTTCGTCCTCGGCGATCTCCGGCATGCCGATGGCGGCGAACGGGGCTCCGGCGGCCCGTTCCAGCTCGCTCAGCAGGGGCAGTTCGTCCTTCACGGCTGGTCTGATGCGCATGCCACCGAGTCTCCTGCAAGCGGCTTTCCGCCACGCAGGGTGGTGTTCCAGGCCACAGGCCGATGGAGTGCAACGGTCAAAGCCGGACATAGCCGGACGCTGTCCACTACCGTGCGGCAACATCCAGGACACGCGGCTGTAACGATCGCCGTTTCTTGCAGAAAGTTTCTGCAAGGGGTTTCCGTGACGTTTCGCCCGCTGTTAACTTCCTTCCAGCCCGACGGCAGCGAAGGTGCAGTCGGCACGAGGCAGCCATTATGCGCCTGTCTCCGAACATCTCGGGCACCCCCACCCTCCCAAGGAGTTCTCATGCGGCGTGGCATCGCGGCCTCTGCCCTCGTTGTGGCCCTCGCGGTCTCGATGGCTGCCTGTGGCAGCAGCGGCTCCAGCTCGGACGGCAAGGCCGACGGGCCGGTCACCCTCACGTACTGGGACACCTCGAACGCCACCAACGAGGCGCCGAACTACCAGGAACTGGTCAAGAAGTTCGAGGCGGCCAACCCGACCATCAAGGTCGACTTCGTCAACGTGCCGTTCGACCAGGCGCAGAACAAGCTGCAGACCGCTATGGGGGCCAAGGGCGCGCCCGACGTGTTCCGCTCCGAGGTCGGCTGGACCGCGGCCTTCGCCAAGGCCGGCTACCTGGAGCCGCTCGACGGCACCCCCGCCGCCGCCGACACCTCCGCCTTCCAGCCCAGCCTCGTCCAGCAGGCCAAGTACGACGGCAAGCTGTACGGCGTCCCGCTGGTCACCGACACCCTGGGCCTGCTCTACAACAAGGACCTCTTCGCCAAGGCCGGGATCACCGACGCCCCGAAGACCTGGGACGAGCTCAAGGCCGACGCCGCCACCATCAAGGACAAGGACGGCGTCGACGGCTTCTGGCTGAAGGCCGCCGACGGCTACTACGCGATGCCGTTCCTGTTCGGCGAGGGCACCGACACCGTCGACGCCGCCGGCAAGAAGATCACCGTCACCTCGCCCGAGGCCGTCAAGGGCATCGAGACCTACAAGTCGATGTTCACCTCGCCCGGCACCGTCAAGGCCGACGTCACCACCGACGCCTACGCCCACATGATGGACGCCTTCAACAGCGGCAAGGTCGCGGCGATCATCCAGGGCCCCTGGGAGATCACCAACATCTACAAGGGCTCCGCCTTCGCCGACAAGAAGAACCTCGGCATCGCCGCCGTCCCGGCCGGCTCCAGTGGCAAGGCCGGCGCCCCGACCGGCGGCCACAACATCTCCGTCTACGCCGGCTCCGACGCCGCCCACAAGGCCGCCGCCGAGAAGTTCGCCGCCTTCATGACCTCGGCCGAGAGCCAGGCGTTCATCGCGCAGAAGAACTCCACCCTGCCGACCCGCTCCGACGCCTTCACCGCCGACGTCAAGGCCGACCCGGGCATCGCCGGCTTCCAGGCCGTCCTCGCCAGCGCCAAGCCGCGCCCCGAACTGCCCGAGTACAGCTCGCTGTTCGCCTCGCTCGGCACCAACCTCGGCAAGGCCGTCCAGGGCACCAGCACCCAGGACGCGCTGAACACCGTCGCCACCGACTACGCCAAGCTCCTCCCGGGCTTCGCCAAGTAGTCGTCAGCCGCCCGGCCCGCCGCGGGTGAGGGACACCCCCACGTCCCTCACCCCGGCGGGCCCGGCGGCCGGACCCGCTCCTCCCGAGGCGGCCGGACCCGCTCTCCCCGAGACCTCCCCCGAGAAGGTGTAATCGATGTCAGTCGCCGTGCAGGGCGCCACCGGCAAGGGCAGCCGGCCGCGCGAGCAGCGTCCGGGCCCGCTGGAGCGCCTCAAGCGCTCCTACGCCAAGCACTGGTACGCCTACGCGATGACCGCCCCGGTCGTGCTCGTGCTCGGCGTGCTCGTGCTCTACCCGCTCGTCGAGGGCGTCTGGCTCACCCTCACCGACGCCAACAGCCTCAACTCGGCCCGCACCATCGGCGTCAACCACATCCCGGCCAGCTACAAGTTCGTCGGCCTCCACAACTACGCCGACATCCTGTGGGGCCCCGGCTCGTACGACCGCTTCTGGTCCCACTTCGTGTGGACCATCACCTGGACGGTGCTGTGCGTCGTCCTCCACTACACCATCGGCCTGGGCCTCGCCCTGCTGCTGAACAAGAAGCTGCGCGGACGCGCCGTCTACCGGATGCTGCTCATCCTCCCGTGGGCCGTGCCGACCTTCGTCACCGTGTTCTCCTGGCGCCTGATGCTCGCCGACGGCGGTGCCGTCAACGGCCTGCTCTCCGCCCTCCACCTGCCCCAGCCCGGCTGGCTGGACGACCCGCTGGCGCAGAAGGCCGCCGCCGTCCTGGTCAACACCTGGGTCGGCGTGCCGTTCATGATGATCTCGCTGCTCGGCGGCCTCCAGTCCATCCCGGCCGAGCTGTACGAGGCCGCCGAGATGGACGGCGCCACCCCGTGGCAGCGCTTCCGCCACGTCACCCTGCCCGGACTGCGCACCGTCTCCTCGACCGTCGTCCTGCTCGGCGTGATCTGGACCTTCAACCAGTTCGCCGTCATCTTCCTGCTGTTCGGCACCAGCGGCGGCTCCGACGCCCAGCTGCTCGTCACCTGGGCCTACCGCCTCGGCTTCGGCCAGCAGCCCCGGGACTACGCGCAGTCCGCCGCGTACGGCGTGATCCTGCTGTCCATCCTCATCGTCTTCACCGCCTTCTACCGGCGCTGGCTCGCCCGCAACGAGCAGGCCAACGGCTAGCAGGCCAACGGCTGCGGCCCCGGACCCAGTTGACCCACGAAGGCAGGTACCCCCGATGAGCACCACCACCGAAGCCCCCGCCCCGGCCGCGCGCCCCGCACCGGCCACCCGGCCCGCCAAGGTCCGCCGCCGCGGCGAGAGCAGCCCGCTGGTCACGGCGCTGTCCCACGGCGCCCTGATCCTCGCCAGCCTGATCGCCCTGTTCCCGGTGCTGTGGATCCTCTACATCTCCCTCGGCCCGGACAAGACGGACTACCTCCACCCCGGCGCGATCCTCGGCAAGCTGACCCTGTCGAACTACGACCACGTGCTGTTCGGCACCGACTTCTTCACCTGGTTCGGCAACTCCTTCCTGGTCTCCGGCATCACCACGGTGTTCGGCGTCATGGTCGCCGCCACCACCGGCTACGCCGTCTCCCGGATGAAGTTCCCCGGCCACAAGCCGCTCATGTGGTCGCTGCTGGTCACCCAGATGTTCCCGATCGCGGTGCTGATCGTGCCGATGTACACGATCCTGTCCGAGCTCGGCCTGCTCGACGGCTACACCGGCCTGATCCTGGTCTACTCGACCACCACCGTGCCGTACTGCGCCTGGCTGCTGAAGGGCTACTTCGACACCATCCCGGTGGAGATCGACGAGGCCGGCCGGGTCGACGGGCTCAGCCCGATCGGCACCTTCTGGCGGCTGGTCCTGCCGCTCGCCCGCCCGGGCCTGGCGGTGGCCGCGTTCTACTCCTTCCTGACCGCCTGGGCCGAGGTCGCGTTCGCCTCCACCTTCATGCTCAGCTCCGACAAGTACACGCTGGCCGTCGGCCTGCAGACCTTCGTCAGCGAGCACGACGCGCAGTGGAACTTCATGGCCGCGACCGCGGTGCTGATCGCGATCCCGTCCTCGGTCTTCTTCTACCTGGTGCAGCGACACCTGGTCACCGGCCTGACCGCCGGTGCCTCCAAGTCGTAACGCCGGCACACGTCTCAGCGCTCCTCGCTCCTCTAGTCCCCGAGGGATTCCGTCCATGACCCAGAACCTGGCCGACACCTCCCGGCCCGCCGCCGACACCGCTCACGAGGCGAACGTCAGCGCGTCCAGAGGCTGGTGGCGGGACGCGGTCATCTACCAGGTGTACCCGCGCAGTTTCGCCGACTCCAACGGCGACGGCATGGGCGACCTGCCGGGCATCCGCAGCCGCCTGCCCTACCTGCGCGACCTCGGCGTGGACGCCGTCTGGCTCTCGCCCTTCTACGCCTCCCCGCAGGCCGACGCCGGCTACGACGTGGCCGACTACCGCGCGGTGGACCCGATGTTCGGCACCCTGCTGGACGCCGACGCGCTGATCCGCGACGCCCACGAGCTGGGCCTGCGGATCATCGTCGACCTCGTCCCCAACCACTCCTCGGACCAGCACGAGTGGTTCCAGCGCGCCCTGCGCGAGGGCCCCGGGTCCCCGCTGCGCGAGCGCTACCACTTCCGCCCCGGCAAGGGCGAGACGGGCGAACTGCCGCCCAACGACTGGGAGTCCATCTTCGGCGGCCCGGCCTGGACCCGCACCGAGAACCCCGACGGCACCCCCGGCGACTGGTACCTGCACCTGTTCGCCCCGGAGCAGCCCGACTTCAACTGGGAGAACCCGGCCGTCGCCGACGAGTTCCGCTCGATCCTGCGGTTCTGGCTCGACATGGGCGTGGACGGCTTCCGCATCGACGTCGCCCACGGCCTGGTCAAGGCCCCCGGCCTGCCCGACCTCGGCGGCTCCGACCAGCTCAAGCTGCTCGGCAACGACGTCATGCCGTTCTTCGACCAGGACGGCGTGCACGAGATCTACCGCAGCTGGCGCAAGATCCTCGACGAGTACCCCGGCCAGCGGATCGGCGTGGCCGAGGCCTGGACCCCGACCGTCCAGCGCACCGCCAACTACGTCCGTCCCGACGAGCTCCACCAGGCCTTCAACTTCCAGTACCTGGGCACCGACTGGGACGCCGCCGCGCTGCGCGAGGTGATCGACGTCTCGCTCGACTCGATGCGCCCGGTCGACGCCCCCACCACGTGGGTGCTCTCCAACCACGACGTCACCCGGCACGCCACCCGCTTCGCCAACGAGCCCGGCCTCGGCACCCAGATCCGCACCCCCGGTGACCGCGCGCTCGGCCTGCGCCGGGCCCGTGCCGCCAGCCTGCTGATGCTCGCGCTGCCCGGCTCCGCCTACGTCTACCAGGGCGAGGAGCTCGGCCTGCCGGACGTCACCGACCTGCCCGACGAGGTCCGCCAGGACCCGTCCTTCTTCCGCCAGGCCGGACAGGACGGCTACCGCGACGGCTGCCGCGTGCCGATCCCGTGGTCCGGCACCGAGGCGCCGTACGGCTTCGGACCGGTCGCCGGCGGGCCGTCCTGGCTGCCGCAGCCGGCCCAGTGGGCCGAGCTCAGCGTCGAGGCGCAGACCGGCGACCCGACCTCCACCCTGGAGCTGTACCGCAGCGCGCTCGCCGTTCGCCGGGCGCAGCCCGACCTGGGCGCGGGCACCGGGGTCGAGTGGCTGGACGCCCCGGAGGGCACGCTCGTCTTCCGCCGCGGCTCCTTCGTCTGCACGGTCAACACCGGCGCCGAGCCGGTGCGGATACCGGCCCCCGGGAAGCTGCTGCTCGCCTCGGCGGAGCTGGTCGTGGACGGCGGCGAGACGGTGCTCGCACCGGACAGCACCGGCTGGTGGGCGGTCTGACGTGGTTGCAATAGGCTCTGGGACCGTGACTACGGCGCGACTATCAGACATCGCGGCGCAGGCGGGGGTCAGCGAAGCCACCGTCTCCCGCGTACTCAACGGCAAGGCGAACGTCTCCGCCGCCACCCGGCAGACCGTGCTGGCGGCGCTCGACGTGCTCGGGTACGAGCGGCCCACCCGCCTGCGCCAGCGCAGCGCCGGGTTGATCGGGCTGATCACACCGGAGCTCAGCAACCCGATCTTCCCCGCGCTCGCGCAGGTCATCGAGCAGGTGCTCAGCCGGCACGGCTTCACGCCGGTGCTGTGCACCCAGACGCCCGGCGGGTCCACCGAGGACGAACTGGTCGAGATGCTGGTGGACCGGGGGGTGGCGGGCATCGTCTTCGTCTCCGGTCTGCACGCCGACTCCACCGCCGACCACGACCGCTACGCCCGGCTGGCCGGGCGCGGGGTGCCGTTCGTCCTGATCAACGGCTTCAGCGAGCGGATCGACGCGCCGTTCATCTCGCCGGACGACCGGGCCGCGATGTGGATGGCCGTCCAGCACCTCGCCGAGCTCGGGCACGAGCGGATCGGGCTGGCGGTCGGCCAGAAGCGGTACGTGCCGGTGCTGCGCAAGATCGAGGGCTTCACGGCCGCGATGCGCGCCGTCCTCGGGCGGACGCAGGAGGAGGCCGAGGAGCTGGTCCACCACACGCTGTTCAGCGTCGAGGGCGGGCACGCGGCGGCGGGCGCGCTGCTGGACAAGGGGTGCACGGCGATCGTGTGCGGCAGCGACATGATGGCGCTCGGGGCGATCCGGGCGGTGCGGCAGCGGGGGCTGTCGGTGCCGCAGGACGTGTCGGTGGTCGGCTTCGACGACTCGCCGCTGATCGCCTTCACCGAGCCGCCGCTGACGACGATCCGCCAGCCGGTCGAGGCGATGGCGACGGCGGCGGTGGACGCGCTGCTGGAGGAGGTGGGCGGAAACGCCGCCCAGCGTGGGGAGTTCATGTTCCAGCCGGAGCTGGTCATGCGCGGCTCCACGGGGGCCTGCGCGCGCTGAGGCCGGCGAAGGCAGTGTGAAGGGCCCCGGAGGGCGGTTGCTCTCCGGGGCCCTTCGGCATGCCGTGCCGGGCTCTGCCGGGCTCTGGTGGGTTGTGCCGGGCTGGGCTGCGCCGTGCCGCGAGTGGCCGCGAGTGCCGTGCCGGGCCGGGGTCAGCCCTCCTGGACGGCCGGGCGGTCGGAGGTGACGCGGTGGCCGTCGGCGGTGTCGCCGGTGCGGGTCTCGGTGCGGCGACCGCGGGCCAGGTAGTCGCGCAGGATCAGTTCGACGGCGTCCTGGGGACTCTTGGTACCGGAGAGCATCATCGCGTCGATCGCGAGGTTCGCGTCGAGCGTGACGGTGACCTGGGCCATGGGTGACTCCTCCTCGGGTGCGGAGCAGCAGCATGCCCGCTGGGCCGGGGTTTGACCACGCGAACGCTCCGAGGCGCGGAGCGGCGGGCGTGCGCGGGGAGGCGGCGCGGATCTCGGGTGCGGGGACGCCGAAGCCCCGGGGAGAGCGACCAGTCTCTCCCCGGGGCGGCGGGCGGGTGACAGCTGACAGATAACAGATGATGAAATCTGTTATCTGTCAGCTGTTCGCTGTCATCCGCGATCCGTCACCCGTCCCCGGCGGGAGGGTTCCGGAAGGATCCTCAGACGCGACCGGCGAAGTCCGGCGCCCAGTTGGCGATGGTCTGCAGGCGGACGCCCGAGCTCGGGTTGGCGGCCTCGACGTACTGGCCGCCGCCGATGTAGATCGCGACGTGGTAGACGCCGGAGTCCTGACCGTTGTTGGACCAGAAGAGCAGGTCGCCCGGCTGCAGGCTGTCCAGCGAGACGTGGGTGCTCGCGGCGGCCTGGTCGTTGGCGACGCGCGGGATCGAGATGCCCGCGGCGCGCAGCGCGGCCTGGGTCAGGCCCGAGCAGTCCCAACCGCCGTTGCCGGTGCCGCCGTAGACGTACGCCTGGCCGACCTGAGCCTTGGCGAAGTCGACCGCGGCGGCCATCGAGCCGGTGACGGCCGGGGCCGGGGTCTGCGCCTGGGCGGCGGGCTTCGAGGACGGCTTGGCGGCCGGGGTCTGGGCCTCGGCGGCCGGCTGGGCGTTCACGGCGTTCCCGGCGGAGGACTGGCCCGGCTTCTGCGAGCGGTTGAACCAGTTGAAGTCACCGGACTGGCCGGCCGGCGCCTGGGCGGAGTCGCCGAGGGACAGGTGCTGGCCCGGGTAGATGGTGTTCGGACCGTCGGTCAGGGTGCCGCGGTTCAGCTCGTACAGGCGCTGCCAGCCGCCCTTGACGTTGTGCCTGTCGGCGATCGTGGACAGCCAGTCGCCGGCCACGACGGTGTAGTCCGAGGCGTTGGTCTGGGCGCCGCCCTGGGCCCAGTCCTGGCGCTTCTGCGTCCAGGTGCCCTTGGCGGAGTCGGCGGCGGCCGGGGCCTGCGCCTGGTCCTGCGCCGGGGCGGCGGGCTTGGCGGCGGGCTTCGAGGACGGCTTGGCGGCCGGGGCGGCCTTCGCGGTGCTCGCACCTGCGGAGGTGTCGACGGCGGCCGGGGCGCCGCCCGCGGTCAGGCCGGCCTGGACGGAGCACACCGGCCAGGCGCCCGGGCCCTGCGAGGCGAGGACCTTCTCGGCGACGGCGATCTGCTGGTCCTTGGTGGCCTGGTTGGCCTGCGGGGCGTACGAGGTGCCGCCGAAGGCGGCCCAGGTGCTGGAGGTGAACTGCAGGCCGCCGTAGAAGCCGTTGCCGGTGTTGATGCTCCAGTCGCCGCCGCTCTCGCACTGGGCGACCTTGTCCCAGGTGGCGACGGAGGCGGCGGAGGCGGTGCCGGTGGTGAGGCAGGGGATGGTGAGGCCGACGCCCGCGACGCCGAGGGCGGCGATCACACGGCGGGTGCGGCTGGACAGGCGAGAGCCGTTGGTGGGCAGCATGAAGACGCGGTCCTCTCCCACGCCTGCGAGGTGAGCTGTCGGATTCGGGCCGGAGTTGCCCGGCCGCGCTGTGGCGCGGCTTCACCCCTAGCCCAGGACCGTTCCGTGGAGCGGTCCGGGGCGACTTACCTGTGGGTCCCCCGCTCCTGCCGTGGTGCGTTTTCGCGCTTCCAGCGCACCCGACGGCAGGACTCGGCGTTGCGGATGTGCTGGGTCCGTGTGGTCACGAACGGGGAGCACGTTAAGCAGACTTAAGTTCGAACTGCAAATACCTGTGATGCGCATCACGGATTATGGAAAGCCACCAAAACTTTCCTTCTTCAAGATCGAAAATGATCGTTTTCTCGCAATAAACCTGCGGATGTGCACAACTGGCAGGCTCTCAGGATTCGCATGACGGACAATCACCCGATCGCAAACAATCACAGAA
The DNA here is from genome assembly GCF_040650235.1 of Kitasatospora sp. NPDC048722. Taxonomy (NCBI): domain Bacteria; kingdom Bacillati; phylum Actinomycetota; class Actinomycetes; order Kitasatosporales; family Streptomycetaceae; genus Kitasatospora; species Kitasatospora sp. NPDC048722. The sequence goes on along the minus strand of NZ_JBEZGX010000058.1, from coordinate 16,009 downwards.
CGGACATCTCGCACATTCGGTCCTTAATTCCCTTACGCCGCAAGCCGAAAGGGCCCGGAACGCGGTCGTTCCGGGCCCTTTCGTACGTGCGGTCGGCGGCTACTCGCCGGCGGCCTCCCCGGTCGCCCCGGAGGCCGTCCCGCCGGCCGCGTGGGCCGCGCGGGAGCCTTCGGAGGCGGCCTCCGCCGCCTCGGCCTCGGCCTGCGCGGCGGCCAGGGCCTCCGCGGACGGCGCCGGCAGCGCGGCCAGGTACAGCGAGGCGATGAGCTGGCCGACCGTCTGGTAGGCGCCGAGCGGCGCGGCGGACGGGCAGCCGGTCTCCTCGGCGGCCGTGGCGAGCAGCTCGGAGTCCGCCTCCGGGCCGATCACCAGCGGGGCCAGTGCGGGGCGCTGCGAGCCGGTCTCCTTGAGGTGCGCGACGGCGGCGGCGACCGAGCCGGGCACGTCGAGCGCGGCGGCGACGACCGGGACGGCCAGGCGGGCGGCCAGCAGTACGCCGGTGATGCCGGCGGCGGCCGCGGCGTCCTCGCCGCCGACGGTGGTCAGCACGACGCCGTCCGCGGCGGTCGCGATGGCGAACAGACGGGCGCGGTCGGCGCGGGCCAGCCCGGCCTCGGACAGGCGTACGTGGACGGCCTCGGCCAGCAGCGGGTGCGGGCCCAGCACGTCGGTGACGTGGGCGCCGTACTCGGCGGCGAGCGCGTGGAGTTCGGGCAGGAAGTCGTGCGGGCCGGGCACCAGCGGTACCAGGATCGGCGCCGGCACGCCGGCCTCGGCGGCGGCCGCCAGCAGCTCGCCGATGCTGCGCTCGGTGCCGTCCGCGCCCTCGGTGCCGTCGCCGGGGAGGTAGCCCACCGCGGTCTGGACGCCGTTCTGTTCGCTGCGGACGATCGAGAGCAGCTCCTCGACGACCGAGCGGGACTCGGGCCCGGCGGTCGCGGGCACGGCGAGCACCAGGGCCGGGGAGCCGGCCGGGATCTCGGGGCGCTCGGGGCGACGGTGGCGCCCCCGCGCACGGGAGCCTGGAGTGCGAACGGGCAGTGGCGCGCCCGGGATGGCTGCGGTGCTCATGGCGGAGATCGTAGGACATCGGCCCGTCAGGGCTGCAGTCGGCTGCCGTGCCGGTTTCGAGCGAGCGTGGTGTGCGCGGCGCGCGGAGGTCTCGCGTGCGCGGGTCGATCAGCGGTCATTAGGTCACATTCCGGACATACCTGGCCCAACCCCCGCGCGTCCGCCGGTATCTCCTGGAGACGTGCCCGGTGGGGCGTCACGTTGCACCCGTGGCACGTGAGATGTCTCACAGTCGACGGGCGGTCTGACGGAGGGTCACGAGTGCGCGACTCCCGGCTTTCGAAGATCAACATTCAGCGGGGAGCCGCTCACGGCCGGTTATCGGGAGCCGGCCGGTTCGGTCCACTATGTCCGTTTACGTACCGTCAGGAGAAGGGTCCGTGAAGGGTTCAGGTCGGCCGGTGAAAGGCCTCGTGCACCTGCACCGTCTCGTGCTGATGCACGTGCACAACGGCTATCATCGCGTCAAGTGAGGCGTTGTGCCGGGCTGGTACGGGGCCGGCCCGTTCGTTCGGCGGGTGCCGGGAGCGCCGCGCTGGACCACAACTCCGGGGCTCTTCGGGAGACTTCTATGCACGACTCGCACGAATCGCAGGACCTGGGCGGCTCGTACGGTCCCTACAACGGGATGGCCGCCACCGAGCTGGAGGGAGTGGTCTGGCAGAAGAGCCTGCACAGCAACTCCCAGGGCAACTGCGTCGAGTTCGCCGCGCTGCCGGGGGGCGACGTGGCGATGCGCAACTCGCGCTTCCCGGACGGTCCGGCGCTCATCTACACGCGGGCCGAGATCGCCGCGATGCTGCTGGGGGCCAAGGACGGGGAGTTCGATCACCTGTCCGCCTGACCGGGCGTCCATCCGGCCGTTCACCGGGCCGTCCGGCCGCTTCACCGGACGTCCGCCGGTCCGGCCACCGCTCCGCACCCGGAGCCATCGGGGGGCCGTCGTGGGTGCTGACACCACGGCGGCCTTTGTCTTCTTCGCGGGCTCGGCCCCGCCGTCGTCCGCGCGCTTCGTCACGCGCTCGGTCACGTGCTCGGCGGGGTGCCTCTGCGCGGGTTCCGCCGCCGTCCCGTGCGCTGCCGTCCCGGCTGTCCCGTGCACTGCCGGCCCGTCGGGCGTCGGGGGCCAACTGGTCGTTGCGGGTGTGCTGCGGGGGGCCCAGGGGTCTCCGGCGCGAGCTCGGCCGGGGCGAACTGCCACTTCTTCCCGGGGGTTCGGTCCTCCCGGGGTGTCCGTCGAGCCGGGGACGCGTGCCCGCGCTGCGGGGGTGCGTGCCCGTCCGCCGCTAGGCGGAGCGACGGTGCCGGCCACCGAGTTCGGGGGTCGCGGCCCGGGCTTCGGCTTCGAACAGCGCCCAGACGACCTTGCCGCCGCCCAGGGGGTGCCAGCCCCAGGAGTGGCTGAACGAGTCCACCAGGTGCAGCCCGCGGCCGGATTCGGCCACGAAGTCCGCCTCCCGGGCGACCGGGCCGATGCTGCTCGGGTCGCTGACCGCGCAGACGATCTGCGGCGCGCGGTGCACGAGGCTTATTCGGATCGGCAGCCTGCCGTCACCGCCGGGCTGTGTGGGAAAGTCGTACTCGCCCAGGGCGCCGCCCACCGGGTCGGGCCGTGCGCCGATCGCATGCCGCAGCGCATTGGTCACGAGTTCCGACGCGACCAGCGCGACGTCGTCGAACAGCTCCATCAGCCCCCAGCGTTGCAGAGCGGTCCGGGCGAAGTCACGTGCGGTTCTGACGGCTTCGAAGCGAGGAGCGAGCGTACAGGTGACCACGTGGGGGTCAACCGCCAAAGCCGTACCGGTGCCCATGAAGAGCTCCTCCCATAAGGGGGCGGACACGGCTGGACCCGCCGGGGTCATGCCGGTCACCTCCGACTCGCTCGGCCGCACGGCCCCCTCCTCGACGAGGCGCGCGCGCACACGAAGGCCCGGTGGCGTGGGGGACGCTGCCGGGCTGGTGCACGGAGTCGCGCGTGGGGTCGACGCGGAGCCCGCGGGATTGCCAGGGATGTGCAGGTGCACGTGCACCATGGTCCTCTGCGCTCACTGCAGATGCAAGAGTCGATTCACGTGCAGTCGCACTATTGGCATATGCAAGCGCCGGATGCACGTGCATCCTGGTGTGCGGAGTGCAGAACTGATAGGAACATCCGTCAGTATCGGCACCGTGAGCGCTCAACTGATGGCAGACTGTGCGCTGTTTGCCCTAGGTGGAGGTTTCGACCGCATGACCACAGTTCAGCCGGGCGGCGGCTCGATGGTCCGCCGGATCCTCCTCGGCTCACAGCTGCGACGCCTGCGAGAGGCGCGCGGCATCACCCGCGAGGACGCCGGCTACGCGATCCGCGCCTCCGAGTCCAAGATCAGCCGCATGGAGCTCGGCCGGGTCAGCTTCAAGGAGCGCGACGTCGCCGACCTGCTCAGCCTCTACGGCGTGGATGACGGCCTGGAGCGGGAGGCCCTGCTCGGCCTGGTCCGCGAGGCCAACAAGTCCGGATGGTGGCACAGCTTCAACGACGTGCTGCCGGGCTGGTTCCAGACCTACGTCGGCCTGGAGGAGGCCGCGCAGCTGATCCGCACGTACGAGGTGCAGTTCATCCCGGGACTCCTGCAGTCCGAGGAGTACGCGCGAGCTGTTTTCGGTCAGAGTCGGCCGGTCATCAGCGAGGAGGAGGTCGAACGGCGGGTCAGCCTCCGCCTGCGCCGCCAGAAGCTGCTGACCGAGGGCAACAACCCGCGCCTGTGGGCCGTCATCGACGAGGCCGCGCTGCGCCGCCCGGTGGGCGGACCCAAGGTGATGCGCGGCCAGGTCCAGTACCTGATCGACGTCGCCGAGCAGGCCAACGTCGTCATCCAGGTCATGCCGTTCCGCTTCGGCGCGCACGCGGGTGAGTCCGGCGCGTTCACGATCCTGCGCTTCCCGGAGCAGGACCTCGCCGACGTCGTCTACCTGGAGCAGCTCACCAGCGCGCTCTACCTCGACAAGCGGGACGACGTGGACGCCTACATCCAGGTCATGGAGCGGCTCTGCGTGGACAGCCTCACGCCCGAGCGCACCATAGACCTGCTCGCCTCGATCCTGAAGGAACGCTGAGCCTTTGCCCGGAGGGGCCTGGGCGTCCGGGCCCGAACGGCCGGACCGCGGGCCGTGTCGGCCCGCCGCCCGGACCGGCCACCGATGAGCACCCGTCGCCGCCCACCCGCCGTCAGCCGCGGGCCGGCGGCCGTTCGCGTTCCGGAGGCAGCGGCTGCGGGGGGCGGCCCAGCTCCCACGGCAGCCCGTAGCGCCGGAACAGGTCGGCCCGGATCGGCGCCAACGGCAGTTCCGCGCCCGGCAGCAGGACGCCGATGCACCCGCCCATGAGCGCGCTGCGCAGCACCGCGTGCTCGGCGGCCGGATCCGGCGCGCCCCACTCCCGCAGCAGGCCCTGGAGGATCGCGCCGAGCTGCTGCTGCTCCGGGTCCTGGACGAAGGAACCGGTGTCCGGGTCGAGGATCAGCGCCAGGTGGGAGCGCATCACCCGTGGGTGGTCGAGGGCGAGGCCGAGGACCGCGTCGATGGCGCGGGCCAGCCGGGCCTCGGGCGTCGCGTCCGGCGCGAGTTCGGCCAGGGCGCTGCTGAGCGACTGGTGCATCATCCGGTGCGTGGCTGACTGCATGAGCAGCCGTTTGCCGTCGAAGTAGTACGACAGCAGCCCGCGCGCGAGTCCGGCGCGCTCGGCGATGTCGCTCAGCGTGGTTCCGGCGTATCCGTGCTGGTCGACCAGTTCGACGGTGGCCCGCATGATGCGCCGGCGCGACCGCTGACGCATCTCCTCGTTGACCGAATCCCCGCGAGGTGCCATCGTGACTGCTCCGAACGTTCGTTGGCTCCCGGCCAATATACTGGGGGAGTTGACGGCCGATCCGTGGAACCGCGTTGACGAGCGGCGCACGGGCGGCTGGTGCGGGGGCGGCCGATACGAAGACGGCCGGCTCCACCAACACGGGGGTTTGGTGGAGCCGGCGGCACTGTCCGGGGGCGGACATCCGCGCGGCTCGACGCGGCGCGATGCGGTCCGGCGTGGTCCGGTACAGTCCGGTGCTGTTTTCGCGTGGGTGGCTCGGCGCGGGCGGAAGCGGTCAGCGCTCGGCCAGTACCCCGGCCCGGTCGGCCGGCTCGAAAGGCCGTGACGTGTAGTCATAGTCCGGGACCGACACGGGATTTGCCTTCTTCCGGCGCTCCAGTAGCGCGCCCACGAGGGCGATCAGGAACCCGAGCAGCGCGACCGCCGTGACGAACAGCAGGGCAGGCCGGTAGCCGTCCAGCTGCGCCTGCGGGCTGTCGCCGCCGGCGCTCCCGGCGGTGATCATCGCGGTCGCACCGGCGAGCACGACGGCGGTGCCGACCTGGATCGCGGTGTTGACCAGGCCCGAGGCCAGGCCCTGCTCCTCGTCCGCGACGCCGTCGGTGGCGGCGATGTTCACGGAGGGGAAGGCGAGCGCGAAGCCGACGCCGAGCAGCAGCATCGACGGCAGGACCAGCGCGGGGTAAGAGCTGTGCTCGTCCAGCCGCAGGAACATCGCGAACGCCGCGGTCAGCGACAGGACGCCGATGGGCAGCAGCCGGCCGGTGCCGAAGCGGTCCACGATCGGGCCCATGAACGGCGCGGACAGGGCGATGAACGCGCCGGCCGGCAGCAGCCCGAGGGCCATCTCCAGTGCCGACCAGCCGAGCAGGTGCTGGAGGTAGAGCGTCACGATGAACTGGAAGCCGCCGTAGGCGCCGGTCATCGTGAAGGCGATCACGTTGGCCCGGGCCACCGCGCCGTTGCGGAAGATGCCGAGCCGGACCAGCGGGTGCGCGGCGCGGCTCTCGGTCACCAGGAACGCGGCCGCCAGGGCGGCGACCACGGCGAACGAGCCGAGCGTGCGCAGGCTGAGCCAGCCGGCGCCCTGTGCCTCGGTGACGGTGAACACGAGCAGCAGGACGGTGAGCGTGCCGGTGATCGCGCCGAGGACGTCGTATCCACCCTCGGTGCGCTCCTCGACCGGGCGGGGGAGCAGGCGGACGGCGAGGAGCAGGGCGATCAGCGCGACCGGGACGGGCATCAGGAACGTCCACCGCCAGCCGACCGAGGTGAGCAGGCCGCTGAGCACGAGGCCGAGCGAGAAGCCGCTGGCTGCGCAGGTGGTGTAGATGGACAGCGCCCGGTTGCGGGCGGGGCCCTCCGGGAAGGTCGTGGTGATGATCGACAGGCCGGCCGGGGCGGTGAACGCGGCGGCGGTCCCCTTGAGGAAGCGGGCGGCGATCAGCAGCGCGCCGTCGTCGACCAGTCCGCCGAGCAGGGAGGCGGCACCGAAGACGCCCAGGGCGACGAGGAACACCCGGCGGCGGCCGAGCAGGTCGGCCGCCCGTCCGCCGAGCAGGAGCAGGCCGCCGTAACCGAGAACGTAGCCGGAGACCACCCATTGCAGGGTCGAGGTGGAGAGGTGCAGTTCGGACCCGATGGACGGGAGGGCCACTCCCACCATGGAGACGTCCAGGGCGTCCAGGAAGATTGCGGCACAGAGGACGAACAGGGTGCCCCAGAGGCGGGGGGTCCAGGCCTGTACGCCGGTTGACGGTGCGTCGGGTGACGTGACTGTCGCGGTGGTCATGGGGAGGAGATTACATGCATGTGCAATCAATGCAAGTGAATAAGATGTAAACGCATAAGTTGCGGTAACGGTGATAGGGTGGCGCCGTGGCTGAACTCGACTCCCCGGCGGAGGCCGGTCTCGTCGCGCAGTGGCGCGAACTGCTGGCCCGGCACGCCGAGACCTCCTGCGCGCTCGACCGCGAGCTGGGCGAGAGGCACGGGCTCGGGATGAGCGAGTTCGAGGTGCTGGAACGCCTGGTCGAGGGCTGCTCGGTGGACCGCAGTCACCGGCTCCGGGTCCAGGAGCTCGCCGACGTCGTCCACCTCAGCCAGAGCGCGCTGTCCCGCCTGATCGGCCGGCTGGAGAAGGCGGGCCTGGTGACGCGCGAGATGTGCGTGGACGACCGCCGCGGCATCCTGATCGTCCTCACGGACGAGGGGCGCGAGCGCTATCGGCAGGCTCGTCCGCTCCATCGCGAGGTGCTCGCGCGCACGCTCGGCGGTGAGGTCACCGGCCCGTGCGGGTCCTGATGCTGACGTTTCGTCAGATCGCCTGAGGAGTCGGCGGGTCGACGGGGTTAGAACTGCGAGACGAGGCCCGGCGCGGCGGCCAGCAGCACGACGGCCACGGGCGCGGCGAGCGCGGCGGCGGTGAGCTGGAGCCGGTGCGGCACGGACAGCCGGGGGCGGCCCGCGAGCAGGCGGTCCACCCGCTTCGGGGACTGTGCGAGGCCCGGCGGACAGGAGCCGAACACCCCGCGGCCCAGGTTGAGTTCGGCGAGCGCGAGGGCGGTGGTGTGCCGTCCGTGCCGACGGGCCGCGCGGTCGTCGGCCGCCAGCTCGACCAGCTCGCCTACCTGGTCCCGGAAGGTGCTGAACACCCGGACGCCCGGGAATCCGGACGCGAGTGCCTGAGCGGCCTGAGCGAGCCAGTCGTGCCGGGCGCGGACGTGCCCGCGCTCATGGCTCAGTACGGCCGCCAACTCCCGCGCGGTCAGCTGTTGGAGGGCTCCGGTGGTGACCACCAGTCGGGAGTTCGGGCCGGGCAGTGACCAGGCCTCCGGGCGGACGTTCTCCAGTACCACCAGGCGTTCCCGACGGCTTCGGGCGGCCGCGATGGCCTCCGGCAATTCGGGAGCGCGGTCGGAGAGTTGAGCGTGACGGTGGTTGCGCAGAGCCTTCGCCGAACGGACCTCGCGGGTGACCGCCAGTACCGTCTGCAACCCGCCCGCGGCCAGCACCGCCGCGCAGAGCCGGCCCCAGCCCTCGGCGTCCTGGAGCCCGTACGCCGCTTCCACCCCGTGCGGTGCGCCGGCGAACACGAGCGCGCGCAGTTCGGGCAGCGCTGCCGAGGCGGCCAGAACCAGGCTCAAGGCGCAGCACAGCAGGACGGCTACGACCAGGCACTGCCACACCAGCAGCGCCAGCACGGGTTCGCGCTCCACCCAGCGGGCCCGGGCGAGCAGCCGGGGCACGGCGGTGGAGAGCAGCAGGCCGAGCAGCAGCAGGCCGATCAGGGCAGTCATCGCATGGGCTCCCCGAGTACGCACGGAGCGCGACAGCGCGCTCCTCGCCAACCTATGCGGTGGCGACGCCCGGTGGCACGGCTTTCGGCCGGCCAGTGACCAACGCCACGCGGCCCCGGGGACCTTGGTCCCGGGTGCGGCTCGGCCAGGGCACGCGGAGTGTGGTCGGGGCGGGGGACGGAGTGGGGGCGGGGCGGGGAGGGGCGAGGTCACATGGTCAGGAGCATCGCGAACATCCCGATGCCCATGGTGAGCCGGCAGGCCTGCGGGAGGCCCGCCGTGCCGACGGTGACGCTTCCACCGGGGGCGTGGAGGAGCCGGGTGCCGGCCCACAGGGAGTAGGCGCCGAAGTAGACCAGCAGCGCGCCGGTGAGCAGTGGGGCGCCGGTGCTCGGGGCGTGGTGGTGATGGCTGGGGGAGGCGGTCATGGCGAGGGCCGTGTAGGTCATGGCGAGGCCGCCGATCGCGTGGTGCAGCCGGTGTCCGCGGTGGTCCGGGGCACCGGCGGCGGCGAGCAGGAAGACGGCTGCGGGGACGCCGAACAGCCCGGCCCAGACGGGCGCCGGGACGGCGGCGCCGGTGACGGCCATTCCGGCCATGCCGAGCCCCATCAGCGCCTCGGCGGCGTCGGCTTCACGGGCGAGCAGCCGGCGGGTGCCCGTTGGGCGAGTGGTCGCGGGCGCGCAGGCGGAGTGCGGCGCGGGCGGGGAGCCGGGGCCCCCCGGGGCGTGCCGGAGGCGGGTCAGGCAGTAGGCCCCGGCGGTGGCGGTGAGGAGGGCGAGGAGCCAGTTGACCAGGGTGGGTCCGTGCAACGGCGGCCTCCTGGGGCGCGGGAGGACGGCGAGCGGCGAACAGCTGACAGGTTTCAGATGACAGATGACGAAATCTGTCATCTGAAACCTGTCAGCTGTTCGCCGTCACCCGTACTCTGCGGCGTTCGTCCTGTCCACGATCACCGCTCCCGCTCCCGAGAGGCCAGGGCGCGTGCAGGGGCGCACGGTGGTGACCAGCGGAGTGCGTTCCCGCGAACGCCCTGAGCTCGCCTCGACGAGCCCCCGCCAGATCCCGCCGGAACCCGCCATCCCGCCGGACCCCGCCAGATCCCGCCGGATCCCGCCCGCCCCCGCGCGGCCCGTCTCAGCCCTGAAGCCGCCCCGAGGCGACGATCCGGCTGAGGAACCGCCGGGTCCGTTCCTCCCGCGGATCGCCGAACACCTGCTCCGGCGGCCCCTGTTCGAGCACCACCCCGCCATCCAGGAAACAGACCTGGTCGGCCACCTCGCGTGCGAACCCCATCTCGTGCGTCGACAGGACCATCGTCATGCCCTGTTCCTTCAGATCGCGCACCACCGACAGCACCTCCCCGACGAGCACCGGGTCGAGCGCCGCCGTGATCTCGTCGAGCAGCAGCAGCCGCGGCCCGGTGGCCAGCGCCCGCACGATGGCGACGCGCTGCTGCTGCCCGCCGGAGAGCCGGTCCGGGTACTCCTTCGCCTTGGCCGCCAGCCCGAGCCGGTCCAGCAGCTCCAGCGCCTTCGCCTCCGCCTCGGCCCGTCCGAGCCCGTGCACCCGGCGCGGCGCCAGCGTGATGTTCTCCAGCACCGTCATGTGCGGGAACAGGTTGTAGGCCTGGAAGACGACACCGATCCGGCGCCGGACGGCGTCCTCGTCCGTCCGCGGGTCGGTGATGTCCTCGCCGTCGAGGAAGATCGCGCCGTCGTCGACGCCCTCCAGCAGGTTCACGCACCGCATCAGCGTGGACTTGCCCGAGCCCGACGCCCCGATCAGCGCCGTCACCGAGTGCTCGGCCACGGCGAGGTCGACGTCGCGCAGCACCACCTGCGAGCCGAAGGTCTTGCGCACCGACTCCAGCCGCAGCACGTCCGCTCCGGCCGCCACCGGGTCCCCGTTCACAACGCTCACCCCGCTCACACCGCACCCCCCTGGACCTGCCGACGGTTCATGCGCGCGGTCAGCCAGTCGGCGAACCGCGTGAGCGGAATGGTCAGCACGATGAACACCAGCCCCGCGACCAGGTACGGCGTGTAGTTGAACGACCGGGAAGCGATGATCTTCGCCGCGTAGACGGCGTCGATCGCCCCGCCGATCGAGACGAGCCCGGTGTCCTTCTGCAGGCTGACCAGGTTGTTGATCAGCGGCGGCACCACCCTCCGCACCGCCTGCGGCAGCACGACGTACCGCATCGCCTGCGTGTTGGTGAGCCCGAGCGAGCGTGCCGCGGCCCGCTGGCTCGGGTGCACCGACTCGATCCCCGCGCGGAAAACCTCGGACACGTACGCCGAGTACGTCAGTACCAGAGCCGCCCCGCCGAGCAGCAGGGGATCGGTGGTCACCCCGGTGAGGCGCAGCGCCGGCACCCCGGTGATCATCACCAGCAGGCAGATGATCATCGGCAGGCCGAGGAAGAAGTCCACGTACACGGTGGCCAGCAGCCGAACCGGCAGGAACACCGGGCCGCGCAGGGTCCGGAGCACCGCCAGCAGCAGGCCGAACACCAGGATCAGCACGCCGCAGCCGAGCATCAGCTCCAGGTTGAGCCGAAGCCCGGTCAGGACCTCGGGCAGCGCCTGCCGGGCGTAGTCGAGGTTGAAGAAGGTCCGCCGAGTCACCTCCCAGCCGGGGGAGTTGACGACGAGCAGGTACAGCACGACGGCCGTCAGCAGCGTCGACGAGCCCGCGATCAGGGCCGAACGCCGGGCCCGCCCGCGGCGGTAGGCGTCCCGGGCGAGCCGGCGCTCGGACGGACGGTAGCCGTCGTCCGCCCCGCAGCCGGACGCACCGCTGTCCCGTGCGCCCACCTTCCGGCCGGCCGCGCCGCTGGCCTCGGCGCCGCCACCGACCTCGGCGCCGCCACCGACCTCGACACCGCCGCTCACTTCAGCACCGGTGCCGAGACGGCGTCGGACAGCCACTGCTTCTCCAGCTTCGCGAGCGTCCCGTCCGCCCGCAGCGCGTCCACGGCCTGCGACACGCAGCCGGTGAGTCGGGAGCCCTTGTCCAGCACCAGTCCGAACTGCTCGCCCTGCGACGCGCTCTCGAACTGCCCGACGACCTGAGCCTCCGGCACCTCGGCGCCGGTGATGTAGAAGGCTGTCGGCAGGTCGACCACGAGCGCCTCGACCTGGCCGTTCTTCAGCGCGGCCTTGGCCAGGTCGTTGGAGTCGAAGACGGCCGGCTGGATGCTCGGCTTGATGGTGCTGGTGATGGTGTCGAGGCTGGTCGTGCCGACCTGCGCGCCGAGCTTGGCGCCCTTGAGGTCGGCGATGCTCTTCGCGTTCGCGGCCTTGGAGTTCTTGAGCGCGATGACGGCCTGTCGGACGTCGTAGTAGCCGGAGGAGAAGTCCACCGCCTGCTTGCGCTCGGCGCTGACGGACACCTGGTTGACGTCGAAGTCGAAGTCCTTCGGGCCGGGCGAGGTGGCCTTGTTGAACGGTGCCACCACCCAGGTCACCTTCTCCTTGGGGTAGCCGAGCCTGTCGGCGACCGCGTAGGCGACCGCCGACTCGAAGCCCTTGCCGTTCTCCGGCTTGTCCTCGGAGAACCACGGGTCGTACGCGGGCTTGTCGGTGCCGATCGTCAGCGTGCCGGCGGTCCGGGTCGCCAGTGCCCCGGGCGCGCAGCCGCCCGACGTGCCCGACGTGCCCGAGGCCGCGGTCCCGTCGGTCTTGGCGTCCTGCGGCGCGCACGCGGTCAGCGCGGCAGCGGCCGCCAGCAGCGCGGCGACGGGGAGGGCGGCGGACTTGCGGCGGCCGGGGCGGAGACGGAGGTCGGTCATGGCAGGGCTCCAGGGAAGGAAGGCCGGGCAGGACAGGAGATGCGGCGGCCGGGGCCGGAGGCGGCCGCGGACCCGGCGGGTCACTTCCCCCGGTGGCGGCGCCGGGACACACGCGGCATGGTCGGCGTACGGGCCCGCGTCCGCGGTGCCCTCCGGGCCTGATCGGCGGATCGGCGAGCGAGTGGATCGGCGGATCAGCGACAGCGGCGGCGGCAGCAACAGCCGCGCGTGCCACGGCAGGCGTGACAACGAGAGGGCACCCGGAACAGGCCGTCGTGCCGCTCGGTCATCGTGATCACCGCCGGGAGCATGGCGGGAGGTTCGCATCCCGACGGCGCCCGTGTCCAGAACATCCACCGCGGCGTCCACATGCCGGACATCCGGTCGCGGCGCCCCCGGAACCCCCCACCACCGGAGGTTCTCCGATCGGAGCCCCCTTGAACAGGAGAACCTTTCGTATCTATGGTGTCTCCATCGAAAACCTCCTGTCGAAGTGAGTCCACGATGCAGAATCTTTCGCCAAGGCTCGCTGTGGCGGCCGACGCCCCGGTCTCGACCCTCGCCGGCCACCCGGCGTGGCTGCGCCTGAAGGAGGCCGTCGAGACCCTGCGCCCGCTGCAGTCCAAGGACGGCTCGATCGACCTGGCCGCCGTCCAGCGGCACACGGTCGATCCGCTGGTCGCCACCGTTCGCAGCGCGGTCGCCGAGCTGGCCCCGCTCTTCCCGCACGACGAGGCCTACCTGGCCGCCGTCGACGCCGACCTGGCCAAGTGGGCCGACACCGGCTACCGGGAGCCCGACTTCCTGGACTCGCTGCTCGCCTTCCAGCCCGCCGACCAGCGCGTCGACGGCCTCGAGCACCTCGTGGTCTTCCCGATGTACACGCAGAACGGGAACCCCGACCGCAACCTCGAAGCCGTCCTGCTGCGCGTCGTGTGGCCCGACTGGCTGGCCGAGCTGGAGCGCACGCGCTTCGACAACCCGATGTTCGTCCCGATCACCTTCACCGACTTCACGGCCGGGTACGACACCAACTCCGCCGTCCTCTTCCCCGAGACGGTCGCCGTGCGCGAGGCGCCGGAACGTTTCACCTGGGGCGGCATCTTCTGCGACCGCGAGGCCGCCCGCTTCCGCGCCGTCACCACCAGCGCCGTCCAGCAGCTCGGCCTGGCGATCCCGGCCGACGCCGAGGGGCTGCTCGAGGACCAGGCGCGCGCGCAGGAGACCTTCGTCCTGTGGGACCTCGTCCACGACCGCACCCACAGCCACGGCGACCTGCCGTTCGACCCCTTCATGATCAAGCAGCGCAGCCCGTTCTGGATGTACGGCCTGGAGGAGCTCCGCTGCGACCTCACCACCTTCAAGGAGGCGGTGCAGCTGGAGGCCGAGGGCAACAAGCACGCCCGCGACGTCCAGTACGCGATCCTCTTCGACCGCCTGTTCCGGTTCCCGGTCAGCGGCGACCGCGTGCGCAACTACGACGGCATGGGCGGCCAGCTGCTCTTCGCCTACCTGCACAAGCACGACGCGCTGCGCTGGCGCGACAACCGGCTCACCATCGACTGGGACCGCGCCCCGCAGGTCACCAACGAGCTCTGCGCCGAGATCGAGACGCTGTACCGCGACGGCATCGACCGGCCCAAGCCGGCCCACTGGATCGCCGCCTACCAGCTCGTCTCGCGCTACCTCACCCCGCACCCGGCCTCCACCTGGGCGAAGGGCGCCGACGCGCTGCCGCTCGACATCACCGACGGCAAGGCCCTCAACAAGGCGCTGTGCGACGCGGTGCTCCCGGACGAGTTCCCGCTGAGCATGTTCTACGAGGCCCTGTCCAAGAAGCTCGGCGGCGTCATCGCCGCCACCGCCGGCATCACCGGCATCGGAATCAAGGGAGCCGCCGCGTGACCACCACCTCCAACGCCCCGCTGGCCGGCAAGGTCATCGCCGTCGCCGGAGCCAGTGGCCCGGCCGGCCAGGCCGTGCTGCGCCGCCTGACCGCCGACGGCGCCACCGTGATCGGTGCCGACATCGACCCGGTCCGGCTGGAGAGCGCCCTCGACGCCACCCGCGTCGCCGTGCGCGGAGCGAAGGTCAGCGGCCAGGTGATCGATCTGCTCGACCCGCAGGAGGTCCACGACTGGGCCGACCACCTGGAGGCGGAGCACGGCCACGTCGACGGTCTGTTCCACCTGGTCGGCGGCTGGCGCGGCAGCAAGACGTTCTTCGACACCCGCCTCGACGACTGGGACTTCCTGCACGACACCGTCGTGCGGACCCTCCAGCACACCTCGCTGGCCTTCCAGCCCGCGCTGGTCCGCAGCCCCGCCGGCCGGTACGCGATGGTCTCGGCCGCCGCGGCCCACAAGCCCACCGCCGGCGGCGCCGCCTACGCGGCCGCCAAGGCCGCCACCGAGGCGTGGACCCTCGCCATGGCCGACTCCTTCAAGAAGGAGACCACCTCGGCCGACGGCGAGCCCACCGCCGCAGCTGCCATCCTGGTGATCAAGGCGCTGGTCAGCCCGGAGATGCGGGCAGAGAAGCCGGATGCGAAGTTCGCCGGCTTCACCGACACGGCTGACCTCGCCACTCACCTGGCGGGCCTCTGGGACCGCCCCGCAGCAGAACTGAACGGACAGCACCTGTGGCTGACAGCCCGATGAACGACTCCATCCGCACGGACGCGGTACGGCGGCACGACCCCGCCGTCCGCGGCTTCGCCAGCGACAACTACGCCGGCGTGCACCCCGAGGTCCTCGCCGCGATAGCGCTCGCCAACGGCGGCCACCAGGTCGCCTACGGCGAGGACGACTACACGGCGCACCTGCAGGACGTCTTCCGCCGCCACTTCGGCGAGAAGGCCGAGGCCTACCCGGTCTTCAACGGCACCGGTGCCAACGTGGTCGCCCTCCAGGCGCTGCTCCCGCGCTGGGGCGCGGTCGTCTGTGCCGAGTCCGCCCACATCCACGTGGACGAGGGCGGCGCCCCGGAGAAGATGGGCGGTATCAAGCTCCACACCGTCCCGACCCCGGACGGCAAGCTCACCCCCGAACTGCTCGACCAGCAGGCCTGGGGCTTCGGCGACGAGCACCGCGCGCAGCCGCTGGCGGTCTCGATCACCCAGAGCACCGAGCTCGGCACCCTCTACACCGCCGACGAGATCCGCGCGATCACCGAGCACGCCCACCAGCTCGGCATGCTGGTCCACGTCGACGGCTCCCGCCTGGCCAACGCCGCAGCCTCGCTCGGCCTGCCGATGCGCGCCTTCACGACGGACGTCGGCGTCGACGTCCTGTCGTTCGGCGGCACGAAGAACGGCCTGCTGCTGGGCGAGGTCGTCGTGGTGCTCAACCCCGAGCGGGTCCGCAACATCAAGTACCTGCGCAAGACCTCGATGCAGCTCGCGTCGAAGATGCGCTTCGTCTCCGTGCAGTTCGAGGCACTGCTCTCCGGCGACCTCTACCTGCGCAACGCCGGCCACGCCAACGCCATGGCCAGCCGCCTGGAGGCGGCCGTCCGGAAGATCGACGGCGTCGAGATCGTGCGCCCGGTCCAGGCGAACGCGGTCTTCGCGATCCTCCCGCGGGAGGTCAGCGAGCGGCTGCAGAAGCGGTACCGCTTCTACTTCTGGAACGAGCACACCGGCGAGGTGCGCTGGATGTGCGCCTTCGACACCACCGAGGCCGACATCGACGCCTTCGCGGCGGCCATCGCCGAGGAGATGGGCCGCGCCTGACGGCGCTCCACCAGCGGATCGTCCCGTCCTGCGACAGCAGGGCGGGACGATTTGCACGGGGCGCCCCCGGCCCCGTACAGTTCCGGAGTCGCCGCGGGAGACCGGGGCAACGAAAGCGGAAAGCAAATCCGATGAATGAAACTCCGGAAAACGGAGCGGAAAACATCTGATAAGCTGGAAACACGAAAGAACGAAGCGCCCGGAGGGCCCGCTGGAAGGCGGCTCGAAGGAAGTGTCCGTTCCTTGAGAACTCAACAGCG
>NZ_JBEZGX010000057.1:0-57027 GCF_040650235.1 Kitasatospora sp. NPDC048722 | reverse complement strand
CGCCGCCGAGCGACTCGCCGAGGGTGAACAGCTGCGCCCGGTTGCAGACCTCGACACCCGGGGGTGCGGCGGGCCGGGGCCTGCGATCAGCGGATCAGCGGATCAGGTGATGTCGTCCATCTGCTCCCGGCGCGCGGCCGGCACCGGAGCACTCGCCGCCGGCGCCGCCGAGGCCTCGACGGCCTCCGCCCCCGCGACCGTCTCGACCGAGAGGTCCACGTGCGAGGCCTCCTCGTCGTCCAGGTCGGCGTCCGGGTTGTTGCGGCGCTTGCGCCGGTCGTTGAACAGCGCGACGCCCACCGCGGCGAAGTACAGCGCCCAGATCGGCGCGGCCAGCACCAGCATGCTGACCGGGTCGGCGCTCGGGGTGGCGAACGCGGCGAACACCGTGATGCCCATGACCATCCCGCGCCACCAGCCGAGCAGCCGCTTGCCGGTGACCATGCCGACCATGTTCATCATCACGAGCAGCAGCGGGAACTCGAAGGCCAGGCCGAAGACCAGCACCATCCGGGTCGCGATGTCGAAGTAGTCGTCGGGCGGCAGGATCGGCGTGGTCTTGTCCGGGGTGAACGAGATCAGCACCTGGACCGTGGTCGGCAGGGTCAGGATCGCGCAGCCCACGCCCGCCAGGAACAGCGGGGCGCCGCACACCATGAAGATGATCGTGTACTTCTTCTCGTGCCGGTGCAGACCGGGCGCGACGAACGCCCACACCTGCCACAGCCAGACCGGAACCGCGCCGACCACGCCGGCCGTCAACGCGACCTTGAGCATCCAGGTGAAGCCGGAGGTCAGACCGATGGTGGAGACCTGGGCGCACCTGCCTGCGTACTGGCCCGACGTCTCCGCGGTGCACTGCGGCAGCGGCTCCAGCAGGAAGTGCTCGATCGGCTTGTGGTAGACCGCCGCCACGATGGTGATCAGCACGATCGCCAGGACCGACTTGACCACGCGATTGCGCAGTTCCCGCAGGTGATCGGCGAGGGCCATCCGCCCCTCAGGATCCTTGGACGCCTTCGGCGCCTTGGAGAGCTTGCTCAACCCCGGTCCTCAACTCGTGCGTCGAGGCCCGTCGGTCGACGGGCCTCCGTGGTCGCGTGCGTCACGTGCGCCGCGCTCAGTGCGGTCGGTCGCCGTCCGCGGCGGGCCGCTCGGCGGGCTCGGCCACCGGCCGGGCCGTGCCGGTGGCACCGGGCGCGGTCTGGATGGTCTTGGCCGCACCGCCGTCCACCGGCGGCGCCGGCGCGGGCTCCGCGGCCTCGCCGTCCGTGCGCATCGCCTTGGCCTCGCTCTTGAGGATCCGCATCGACTGGCCGAGGGAGCGCGCCAGATCGGGCAGCCGCTTGGCACCGAAAAGTACGATGCCGACCACCACGACCACGACGATCGCGGTCATAGAGATGCGCATGCTCGACCACCTTCAGTCAACGCGGCACCGGCGGACCGCCCGCGGCGGATGGTAACCGCTACGGATGACACCCCGACGACGTCCGCCCGAACAAGGACAGCGGCTCCCGGTTCGCAGTTCAGGAGCCACCTGAGAGCGTAACCCGCTCCTACGCCCGGGATGCAGTCCCCGTACGGCCTGGTGACGGAGCCCTCAGCGGGACGGCACCGCCGCCGCCAGCTCCTCGGCCGCGTCGGCCAGCGCCCGCGAGGCCGTGCCGACGCCCTTGGCCAGCGCCCGGACGTCCAGCCAGAGCCGGATCCCGAGGACCCCGAGGACCAGCAGGCCCGCGGTGGCGAGCAGGACGGCGGCGACCAGCATCCAGGACATGCCGCCCACCCTATACGGGCCCGGGGGCCCGTCCCCGGGCTCCTACCCCTCCGCCGGGACGAGCCGCATGGTGCGCACCCCGGCCCTGGTGAGCGCCGCCACGATCTTCTCCCCCGCCGCCTTGCGCACCGCCGCCCCGCACGACGGACAGCCGAAGCTGTAGTGCGCCTGCGCCGGAGTGCGGCCGAGGGTCAGGCGGAACTCCTCGGCCGGCAGCTCCACCTTCTCCCGGCACTGCGAGCAGTAGACCTTGAATCTGGTACCGGGCTCCACGGCTCAGTCCCGCCCCTCCCCGTAGGCGGCCAGCGCCTCCCGGGCCGCCGCACGCGCCTGCTCGGCGAGCTGCGGCGGCGACACGATCCGCCCGTCCCGGCCCAGCCGCAGCGCCAGCGGGCGCAGCTGGGAGGGGTCGGCGCTGCGCAGCGTGATCCGCAGGCCGCCGTCGGGCAGTTCCTCGGCCCGGTCGTGGGTGTAGTACTCGGCCACCCAGCGCCCGCCGGAGGACACCTCGACGACCACCTCGGGGTCGTCCGCCGCCGGGTTGACCAGCCCGCCGGACAGGTCTCGCGGCTCGCGCCGGGGCGGGTCGGCGGGCACGTCCAGGACCCGGATCTCGGCCACCCGGTCCAGCCGGAACATCCGGTGGTCCTCCGAGGTGCGGCACCA
Organism: Kitasatospora sp. NPDC048722; assembly: GCF_040650235.1. Classification (NCBI taxonomy): domain Bacteria; kingdom Bacillati; phylum Actinomycetota; class Actinomycetes; order Kitasatosporales; family Streptomycetaceae; genus Kitasatospora; species Kitasatospora sp. NPDC048722. The sequence continues at coordinate 54,581 of NZ_JBEZGX010000057.1, read as the reverse complement.
GGCTTCCAGGTAGGTGTGGCCCTCGGTGAGCAGGCGGATCGGGTCGACCTCGCGCTCGGTCATCCCGCCGCGCCCGTGCGAGTAGTAGCGCAGCCACAGCCGCCGGCCCTCGCTCAGCGCGCGGTCGATGTCGGCGAAGACATGGCTCTCGGCCTCGAAGGTCACGCCGACCCGGGCGCTGCCCTCGGCGCTCTCCCCCGCCGCGTTCTCGATCTTGGCGACGGCCCGGGTGAGCGCCTCCCGGTCCCCGGCCCGCAGACCCGGCAGCCCGGCCACCGCGCGGGCGGCGACCAGCAGCGCGGTGGCCTCGTCGGCGGCCAGCCGCAGCGGCTGCGCGACGTCGTCGACGTTGTGCCACCAGATCCGCTCGCCGTCGGTGTCGATGTCGAGCAGGTCGCCGCCGCGGAAGCTGGTGCCACACATCGGCAGCACGTTGAGGTCCCCGATCAGCTCGCGCTCGGTGATCCCGAACGCCCGGGCCACCTCGGCGACCTCGGCCCCGGGCCGCTCCCGCAGGTAGGTGACCAGCGACAGCATCCGTCGCGTCTGGTCGATGGCGTTGCTCATGCGTCCACCTCGCTGCGCTCGGCGGGCGCTCCGCACAGTGCGAACCTGCTCGTCGTTCGCTCGCTTCGCTCGTTCACGCCCGCACACCCTCCACCACATCCGGCCCGGCGACCGCCCGCAGCCGCTCGATCACGTCGGTCCGCAGCTCCTCCGGCCCGAGCACCACGACGTCCGGCCCGAACTCTGCCAGGTCGGCGCCCAGCCCGTTGCCGTACGGGATCTCCAGTTCGTCCCAGGCCTCGTCGACCCGGCCGGTGCTCAGCGCCTTGGTGCGCAGCGGGAAGCCCGCGCCCCGGCGGACCCGCACGGTCGCGGTGGCCGTGGCGCCCTCGCCGGCGAACTTGGCGACGGTCGCCCGCACGTCCACGTGCTCCGGCACGGTGCCGAGGAACGCGCCGGTCCTCGCCCGCACCTTGCCGGTGATCCGGCTGAGCCGGAACACCCGGGCGTCGCCGCGGTCGCGGTCCCAGCCGGCCAGGTACCAGTGCCCGCGCCAGCACTCCAGCGCCCACGGCTCGACGCTGCGCTGCTCGACGGCGGCGGCGCCGGCCTTGCGGTACTCGAAGGTGACCGGACGGCGGTCCCGGGCGGCGGTGAGCAGCGGCTCGAACGCGGCCTCCCGGGCGGGGATGCGCGGCTCCAGGGCGGAGCGCGACTCGGCCTCGGAGAACGGCACCCCGGCGGCCCGCAGCTTCTGCAGCGCGCCGCTGGCGGCGCCGGACATCTTGGCCTGCTGCCAGACCCGCGCGGCCAGCGTGAGGGCGGCCGCCTCCTCGGCGTCCAGCGCGATCTCGGGCAGCCGGTTGCGGTCGGCGCGGGCGAGGTAGCCGAGCTCGCCGTCCAGGGCGTTCTCGTCGACGTCGATCACCAGGCCGAGCTCGCGCAGGTCGTCCTTGTCCCGCTCGAACATCCGGTTGAAGGCGTCCTCGCTGCTGTTCTGCCAGGCCTCGCGGTACGCCTCGATCGATTCCCGCAGCTCCTTCTTGGAGAGCGGACGTCTGGTGTTCATCAGGCACAGGGCGAGATTCATCAGCCGCTCTGCCTTCGCGATCGCCATCGCTGACCCTTCCGGTGTGCCGCGCCGTGCGCGGGGTGCGCCGCCGGACGATCGTCACCCGGCGGGACCGACCGTACCGGTAGCGGTACGCACCGCAAAAGCCGCCTCCGCCTCATTCACGGACGTGCCCGTGGGCCGGGCCCCCGGAGGGGTCCGGCCCACGGCCGCGACGGGCTCAGACGCCCAGCAGGTCGACCACGAAGATCAGGGTCGAGTGCGGCGGGATGAGCGGCGACGGCGACTGCGCGCCGTAGGCCAGGTGCGACGGGATGACCAGCTCGCGGCGGCCGCCGACCTTCATGCCCTCGACGCCCTGGTCCCAGCCCTTGATGACGCGGCCGGCGCCCAGCGGGAAGCGGAACTCGTTGGGGCTCCGGTTCCAGCTCGCGTCGAACTCCTCACCGGTCTCGAAGGTCACGCCGACGTAGCGGACGCTGACGACCTGGCCCTTCTTGGCCTCCGCGCCGTCACCGACGACGATGTCGCGGATCTGCAGCTCGGTCGGAGCGTCGCCGCCCGGGAAATCGATCTCAGGCTTCTCGTTGAGGCTCACAGTCCCTCTTCTCACGGTTCTCTCTGCATCCATGACCAAGCGGCGGGCGCCCGCACCCCGGTCCGTCCGGACCACGGTACGGGCGCCCGCCGCCCGTACGGGACCGGCCACGCGGCCGGTCCCGAAGGTCACACGCACACCATTGTCACCCGAAAGTGGATCAGCCCTGACCCGCGTCCAGGATGTCGACCACGAACACCAGCGGAGCGTTGGCCGGGATGTCGCCCTGGCCCTTGTCCCCGTAGGCGAGCGCCGCCGGGATCACCAGCTCGACCCGGCTGCCGACGGTCTGGCCCGCCAGGCCCTGGTCCCAGCCCTGGATGACCTGGCCGCCGCCGACGGCGAAGCTGAACGCCTGGCCCTTGCCGAGCGAGGAGTCGAAGACCTTGCCGTCCTTGAACAGCGCACCGGTGTACTGGACGACGACCTTCTCGCCCTTCTCGACCACCGGGCCGGTGCCCTTGATCAGGACGTGCGTCTTGAGCTCGGTCGGATCGGCCGCGCCCGCCACCGGGGTGATCTCGGCCGGCTTCTTGCCGTTGTCCTTGACCTGCGGGAAGCCCGCCGGCGGCGGGGTGACCGTACCGCTGACCGTCGCGTCGGGCGCGTTGGTGTTGCGGATGTCGATCACGAAGATCAGGTTGTCCTTGGCCCCGATCGACATGTCCGGCTTGCCCTGCGAGCCGAAGGCCGCGGCCGGCGGCGCCACCACGAGGACCCGGCTGCCGGCCTTCTTGCCGAGCACCGCCTGGTCCAGCGCCGGGATCAGCGCGTCCGTGCCGGCCTGGAAGATCTGCTGCTTCTGGCCCTGGTCGAAGGAGCTCGGGATGTCCTTGCCGGTGTTCCAGTTCTTCGCCGTGTAGTCGACGGTGGTCCAGGAGTTCTTGTCCACCTTCGGGCCGGTGCCCTCGGACAGCACCTTCACCACGAACGAGCCGTCGGGCTGGTCGGACGGCACCTGGATGTCGGCCTTCTTGCCGAAGTCGCCGGTGATCGTCGGCAGGACCTTGGCATCGTCCTTGATCGGCGGCACCGGATCGGCGGTCGGCGTGGCGGGCGCGCTCTTGGCGGCGTCCGGCTTGGCCTCCGACGAGCCGTTGTCCTTGTTGACCATGTAGAGCGTCACGCCGCTGCCGACCAGCAGCACCGCGAGCACCGTGCCCAGGATCACGCCGAGGCGGCCCACCGACGGCGGGTTCTCGTCGTACCCGGCCTCGGAGGTGTCGACCTTGCGCACGTTGGAGGCGAAGATCTGCGGTTCCTCGGTCTTCGTCCCGCCGGCCGGTCGCGGCCGGTCCTCGGGGCTCGCCCAGCCGGCCTGCTGCTTCAGGATCGACGGCGGCACGACGATCGACTCACCGTCGCCCGGCATCGGCCCGCCGGGACGCGACGCCGCCGGGTCACCCGAGGATCCGTCGTTCGCCGCGGTACCCGACCCGCCGGGGTTCGGCGCTTTCTCAGTCATGACTCCCCATCCATCTCGCCACCGGTCATTCGAGCTCTGCCACCGGCACGCCCGGTGCCGGTCTGCCGTCGCACCGTCCGCCCGGGCCCCGGGCGCCGGAGGCGCCTGCCACAGTGCGAGGGCAGTATGACAGTTCAGGATGAGGGCGGGCGCTTCCGTGTGCGAGCGCCCGCCCAAGCGTACGGAATCCTGCGGGAGTCTTCCTAGACCGCTTCCAGAATGTCGATCACGAACACCAGCGTGGAGTTCGCCGGCACCGAACCCTGCGCCTGGTCCTTGTACCCGAGCGCGGGCGGCACCACCAGCTCCACCCGGCTGCCGACGTTCTGGCCCACCAGGCCCTTGTCCCAGCCCTCGATCACGCTCCCGGTGCCGATCTGCACCGCCTGCGCGCCGCCGTGCGTCCAGGACGAATCGAACTGCTGGCCGTTGCTCCAGAGCACCCCGGTGTACTGCACCACCAGCGTCTGCCCGGTCTTGACCTGCTTGCCCTCGCCCTTGATCAGCACCGCCTGCTGGAGATCGGTGGGCGGGGCCTGTCCGGGCGGGACGGTGATCGTCACCGGGGCCTTGCCGTTGTCCTTGACCTGTGGCAGGTTCGCGGGCGGCTGGGTCATCGTGCCGGTCAGGGTCGAGTCCGGCGGCAGGCTCTCCATGATGTCCAGCACGAAGACCACGGTGTCGCCCTTGGCCACGCCGAGCTGGCTGCTGCCCTGGTCACCGAAGGCCGCCGCCGGCGGGGCCACCACGAGCAGCCGGCTGCCGACCTTCTTGCCGATCACGCTCTGGTCGAAGGCCGGCACCAGCTGGCCGCTGCCCGCCTGGTACAGCTGCGGCTTGCCGCCCGCGTCGTAGGAGCTCGGCAGGTCCTTTCCGGTGGTCCAGTCCTTCGCCGTGTAGTTGACCGTGACCCAGTCGCCCTTGTTCACCACCGCCCGGTCACCCTCGCTGACGGTGTTCACCACGAACTGACCGCTGGGCTGGCCCTCGGGAAGCGTGATGGTGGCCTTACTGCCGTAGCCGCCACCCGAAAGGGTGGGCATCGGTGAGGCTTCGTTGACCGGAGTGGGCACGGTCGGGGCCGCGCTGGCCGTGGTCGGCGTCGCCGGGCCGGCCGCCTTGGTCGAACTGCTGCAGGCGACCGCCAGCAGCAGCGGAAGGGTGATCAGCAACCCGGCGGTGCGGCGCACGGTGGTCCTAACTGTCGTTCGAAGTCGGCTCTCCAGACTCGACGAACAGCGTATGCCCCGCACGGGTCCGGCCCCGGTAGACACCACCGGGGCCGGCTCCGCGGACTCGGTCATGGCTCCTTGGGCCACGACCGCTCGATCACATCCCCGCGATCAGCTTCTCCACCCGTTCGTCCACCGAACGGAACGGGTCCTTGCACAGCACCGTGCGCTGCGCCTGGTCGTTCAGCTTCAGGTGCACCCAGTCCACCGTGAAGTCCCGGCGCTGCTCCTGCGCCCGGCGGATGAAGTCCCCGCGCAGCCGCGCCCGGGTGGTCTGCGGCGGGATCGACTTGGCCTCGAAGGTCTTGAGGTCCGTCGTCACCCGCTTCGCCTGTCCCTTGCCCTGGAGCAGGTAGAACAGGCCGCGGCGGCGGTGGATGTCGTGGTACGCGAGGTCGATCTGCGCCACCCGCGGGTTGGACATGCTCATCTGGTGCTTCTCGCGGTAGCGCTCGATGAGCTTGTACTTCATGATCCAGTCGATCTCGGTGGCCACCCCGTCCAGCCGCTCGGAGCGGACGGCCTCCAGGGTGCGGCCCCACAGGTCGAGGACCTGCGCGATGGTGCCGGTGTTGATGCCCTTGCGGTCGGCGAACTCCAGCGCCTTGGTGTAGTACTCCTCCTGGATGTCCAGCGCGCTGGCCTCCCGCCCGTTGGCGAGCCGCACCTGGTGGGTGCCGGTGAGGTCGTGGCTGACCTCGCGGATCGCCCGGATCGGGTTCTCCAGGGTGAGGTCGCGCATCACCACGCCGGCCTCGATCAGCCGCAGCACCAGGTCGGTGGCGCCGACCTTGAGCAGCGTCGTGGTCTCCGACATGTTGGAGTCACCGACGATCACGTGCAGCCGGCGGTAGCGCTCGGCGTCCGCGTGCGGTTCGTCGCGGGTGTTGATGATCGGGCGGGAGCGGGTGGTGGCGGAGCTGACGCCCTCCCAGATGTGCTCGGCCCGCTGGCTCACGCAGTACACCGCGCCGCGCGGCGTCTGCAGCACCTTGCCCGCGCCGCAGATCAGCTGGCGGGTGACGAGGAACGGGATGAGCACGTCGGCCAGCCGTGAGAACTCGCCGTGCCGGGCCACCAGGTAGTTCTCGTGGCAGCCGTAGGAGTTGCCGGCCGAGTCGGTGTTGTTCTTGAACAGGTAGACGTCCCCCGCGATGCCCTCCTCGTGCAGCCGCCGTTCGGCGTCCACCAGGAGCCCTTCGAGGATGCGCTCGCCCGCCTTGTCGTGCGTCACCAGCTCGACCACGTCGTCGCATTCGGGGGTGGCGTACTCGGGGTGGGAGCCGACGTCGAGGTACAGCCGGGCGCCGTTGCGCAGGAACACGTTGCTGCTGCGGCCCCAGGAGACGACGCGGCGGAACAGGTACCGCGCCACCTCGTCAGGCGACAGCCGCCGCTGCCCGCGGAACGTGCAGGTGACCCCGTACTCGTTCTCCAGCCCGAAGATCCGGCGGTCCATGAGCACTCCTTCTTCCTGTCGGAGCTGTCCGAAACCGCCTCCACGACGGGCGAACCGCCGCAGGGGCACCGGAGTCCCGTGCGGCGATCGCTCGCCGCACGGGACTCCGAAGGCACTACTCGTCCGACGACGGGGTGGCCGCCGGACCTTCCTCGTCGTCCGCCGCGGACTGGTCCCCGTCGAGCAGCCGGCCGAGCTGGCCGCCCAGGATCCGCTTGAACTTCCGCTGCTGGAACCGCTGGCGGTCGAGGACGGCCACCTCCAGCTGTTCCGGCGTCAGGCTGCGGGCGCTGCCACCGTTGGGGTCCCGGGCCAGGGAGTCGACGGCGGTCCGCACCGCCTCGCCCAGCGCCATGCCTGCGCGGTGGCGCTGGCCCAGGTAGTTGCCGATGGAGTCGGCGTTGCCGCCGACCACCACGTAGTTCTTCTCGTCGACGATCGAACCGTCCGGCGTGAGCCGGTAGATCTGGTCCTCCTCCGTCGTCCGGCCGACCTCGGCGACGACCAGCTCGACCTCGTACGGCTTCTCGCCGACCGAGGAGAAGATCGTGCCGAGCGTCTGGGCGTAGACGTTGGCGAGGCCACGGGCCGTGACGTCGGCCCGGTCGTAGGAGTAGCCGCGCAGGTCGGCGTAGCGCACGCCGCCGATCCGCAGGTTCTCGAACTCGTTGTAGCGGCCGACCGCCGCGAAGGCGATCTTGTCGTAGATCTCGGAGACCTTGTGCAGCGCCCGCGAGGTGTTCTCCGCGACGAAGACGATGCCGTCGGCGTAGGTGAGCACGACCACGCTGCGACCGCGCGCGATGCCCTTGCGGGCGTACTCCGCGCGGTCCGCCATGGCCTGCTGGGGCGAGACGTAGAACGGTGTCGACACCGGCGGTCGTCCCTTTCCTGTGAGGTAGCGGCTAGAGCAGCGGGGCCTGCGGGCCGTCGGGGTGGGCGAGGCGCTGGTCGGTGATGGAGACGGCGATCCGCGCGACCTCCGGCTCGGTGAGCCGGCGGAAGCCGTCCTCGGTGATCAGCGAGACGATGGGGTAGATCTTGCGGGCGAGGTCGGGACCACCGGTGGCGGAGTCGTCGTCGGCCGCGTCGTAGAGCGCCTGGACGACCAGCGTGGCGGCCTGGTCGGCCGTCAGGCCCTCCCGGTAGAGCTTCTTCATCGAGCCGCGGGCGAACACCGAGCCGGAGCCGGTGGCCGCGAAGCCGCGCTCCTCGGAGCGCCCGCCGGTGACGTCGTAACCGAAGATCCGGCCGCGCCCGAGGTCGAGGTCGTAGCCGGCGAACATCGGCACCACCGCGAGGCCCTGCATCGCCATGCCGAGGTTGCCGCGGATCATGCTGGTGAGCCGGTTGGCCTTGCCCTCCAGGGAGAGCGTGGCGCCCTCGATCTTCTCGTAGTGCTCCAGCTCCAGCTGGAACAGCCGGACCATCTCGACCGCGAGGCCGGCGGTGCCGGCGATGCCGACCGCGCTGTACTCGTCGGCCGGGAACACCTTCTCGATGTCCCGCTGGGCGATCACGTTGCCCATGGTGGCGCGGCGGTCACCGGCGATGACCACACCGCCGTCGAACACCGCGGCCACGATCGTGGTCCCGTGCGGGGCCTCGACCACCGCGCCCTCGGGCAGCCCGCGCCGGCCGGGGATCAACTCCGGCTTGTGCTCGGCGAGGAAGTCGAGGAACGAGGAGGACCCCGGGGTCAGGAAGGCAGCCGGTAGACGCCCGGTGCCACGAGTGTTGGCTTCCACACGATTCCTTCCAGGTAGCTTGAAGCGTGCGATCCCCGCACCCTACCCGCCGACGATCAACGTCCACGCGTGGAGGGGCCGGAGCCGGGACGGGCGGACGGCCGAGGCCGCCCGGCCGTCCCCGACGGTCACGACCGTGAATTCCGCAATGCCCGCGGCGGACTATTGCCCACCCTTTTGGACAAATCCCCGCACGAAATCCTCGGCGTTCGACTCGAGGACTTCGTCGATTTCGTCCAGGACCGCGTCGACGTCGTCGTCGAGCTTTTCCTGGCGCTCCTTGAGGTCGTCGGAATTCTGGGTTTCCGCGGCCTGCTCCTCGACCTCCTCTGAGGAGCGGTTCGCCCGCTGCTGGCCGCCGCCGGTGTCCTTGCTCGCCATTTCCCTCACCCCGCTCGAATCGTCTGGCACGGTTGGGTCGCTGCTTACTGCACCGACCCTATACACAAGGTGCGACTGCCGCTCCCGGTTTGCCGGTGGCGCTTCGTGTCCGACACCCGCTGCCACCCCGGATGATTCCCATTCGGCGGACGTTCACCCGTGGTGATCGAAAAGTTACCCGCCGGAGAGGACCCGTAGCAGGTCCTCGGCCGTCCGGCAGCGGTCCAACAGCTCCTTGACGTGGTTGCGGGTGCCGCGCAGGGGCTCCAGGGTGGGCACCCGCTGCAGCGAGTCGCGGCCCGGCAGGTCGAAGATGACCGAGTCCCAGGACGCCGCCGCCACGTGCTCCGCGTACTGGTCCAGGCAGCGCCCGCGGAAGTACGCCCTGGTGTCGTCCGGCGGCTCGGAGACGGCCCGCTCGACCTCCTCCTCGGTGACCAGCCGCTCGAACCTTCCGCGGGCCACCAGGCGGTTGTAGAGGCCCTTCTCGGGCCGGACGTCGCTGTACTGGAGGTCCACCAGGTGCAGCCGCGGGTTGTCCCACTCCAGGGCGTCGCGGCTGCGGTAGCCCTCCAGGATCTCCCGCTTGGCGATCCAGTCCAGCTGGCGGGAGAGCGACATCGGGTCGCGCTCCAGACGGCCGAGGACGTCCTCCCAGCGCGCCAGGACGTCCACGGTCTGCGCGTCCGCGTCGGTGCCGAAGCGGTCCTCGACGTACTTGCGCGCGAGCTCGAAGTACTCCAGCTGCAGCTGGACGGCGGTGAGCTTGCGCCCGTTGCGCAGGGTGATCAGGTGCTTGAGGGTGGGGTCGTGGGAGACCCGGTGCAGGGTGCGCACCGGCTGGTCGACGGCGAGGTCGGAGGCGATGAAGGAGTCCTCGATCATCGACAGGACCAGCGCGGTGGTGCCCAGCTTGAGGTAGGTGGAGATCTCGGAGAGGTTGGCGTCCCCGATGATCACGTGCAGCCGGCGGTACTTCTCGGCGTCGGCGTGCGGTTCGTCGCGGGTGTTGATGATCGGCCGCTTGAGGGTGGTCTCCAGGCCGACCTCGACCTCGAAGTAGTCGGCCCGCTGGCTGATCTGGAAGCCGTGGGCGGAGCCGTCCTGGCCGATGCCGACCCGGCCGGCGCCGGTGACCACCTGGCGGGAGACGAAGAACGGGGTGAGGTGGCGGACGATGTCGGCGAACGGCGTCGCCCGCTTCATCAGGTAGTTCTCGTGGGTGCCGTAGGAGGCGCCCTTGTTGTCGGTGTTGTTCTTGTACAGGTGGATGGTCTGCCCGTTGGGCAGTTCCAGCGCGCGCTGCGCGGCGGCCGCCATGATCCGTTCGCCGGCCTTGTCCCACAGCACGGCGTCGCGCGGGTTGGTGACCTCGGGCGAGCTGTACTCGGGGTGCGCGTGGTCCACGTAGAACCGGGCCCCGTTGGTGAGGATGACGTTGGCGAGGCCGATGTCCTCGTCGGTGAGCTGGCTGGCGTCCGCCACCTCGCGCGCGAGGTCGAAGCCCCGTGCGTCGCGCAGCGGGTTCTCCTCCTCGAAGTCCCAGCGGGCCCGCCTGGCCCGGTGCATCGCCGCCGCGTACGCGTTGACGATCTGGGACGAGGTGAGCATGGCGTTGGCGTTGGGGTGACCGGGCACGGAGATCCCGTACTCGGTCTCGATGCCCATCACGCGCCGTACGGTCATGCGGCCCTCCTTGCCCCGGTGCGCCGCCCCCCTGGGCGGAACACGCTGACGTACCGCTGAACAACACCGGTGCCGGCGGTCTGCCCGCGAACGGTGCGTCGAGCCTAGAACGCGGGGCCGGTGGCCGGGCCCCGAGACGCGCCGTCCGGCTGCGGGGCCGCGAGGCGCCACAGCCGGACGGGGTGCGTGCTGTTCCGGGGCCGGGTGCCGGCCTCGTCCTGCGGATCGAAAGAGTGGTGCGATTACAGGTACTGCCCCGTGTTGGCGACGGTGTCGATGGAGCGGCCGGACTCGGCGCCCTGCTTGCCCGTGACCAGCGTCCGGATGAAGACGATCCGCTCGCCCTTCTTGCCGGAGATGCGGGCCCAGTCGTCCGGGTTGGTGGTGTTGGGCAGGTCCTCGTTCTCCTTGAACTCGTCCACGCAGGCGGCGAGCAGGTGGGAGACGCGCAGTCCGCGCTGACCGTGGTCGAGGAAGTCCTTGATGGCCATCTTCTTCGCGCGGTCGACGATGTTCTGGATCATCGCCCCGGAGTTGAAGTCCTTGAAGTACAGGACCTCCTTGTCCCCGTTGGCGTAGGTGACCTCCAGGAAGCGGTTGTCCTCGGTCTCCGAGTACATCCGCTCCACGACCGACTGGATCATCGCGGCCACGGTGGCCTCGACCGAGCCGTCGTGCTCCTTGAGGTCGTCGGGGTGGAAGGGCAGCGAGCCCTTCAGGTACTTGGAGAAGATGTCCTTCGCGGCCTCGGCGTCCGGGCGCTCGATCTTGATCTTGACGTCCAGGCGGCCGGGTCGCAGGATCGCCGGGTCGATCATGTCCTCGCGGTTGGAGGCGCCGATGACGATGACGTTCTCCAGGCCCTCCACGCCGTCGATCTCGGCCAGCAGCTGCGGGACGATGGTGTTCTCCACGTCCGAGCTGACACCCGAGCCACGGGTGCGGAACAGCGACTCCATCTCGTCGAAGAAGACGATGACGGGGGTGCCCTCGCCCGCCTTCTCCCGGGCCCGCTGGAAGACCAGGCGGATCTGCCGCTCGGTCTCGCCCACGTACTTGTTGAGCAGCTCGGGGCCCTTGATGTTGAGGAAGTAGCTCTTGCCCTGGGGGCGGCCGGTGACCTCGGCGACCTTCTTGGCCAGCGAGTTGGCGACCGCCTTGGCGATCAGCGTCTTGCCGCAGCCGGGCGGCCCGTAGAGCAGGACGCCCTTGGGCGGGCGCAGCTCGTACTCCTTGAAGAGGTCGGCGTGCAGGTACGGCAGCTCGACCGCGTCGCGGATCAGCTCGATCTGGTTGCTGAGGCCGCCGATCTGGCGGTAGTCGATGTCCGGGACCTCTTCGAGGACCAGCTCCTCGACCTCGGACTTCGGCACGACCTCGTACACGTAGCCGGAGCGGGGCTCCAGCAGCAGGGCGTCCCCCGCCCGGATGGTGACCTCGCGCAGCGGTTCGGCGAGGCGCACCACGCGTTCCTCGTCGGTGTGGCCGATGACCAGGGCGCGCTCGCCGTCCTCGAGGATCTCCTTGAGGGTGACGATCTCGCCGATGCGCTCGAAGGCCATCGCGTCCACGATGTTGAGGGCCTCGTTGAGCATCACTTCCTGGCCGCGCCGCAGCACGTCGAGTTCGACGTTGGGACTGACGTTGACGCGGAGCTTGCGACCGCCGGTGAAGATGTCGGCGGTGCCGTCCTCGTTCGCCTGCAGGAAGGTGCCGAAGCCGGCGGGCGGCTGGGCCAGCCGGTCCACCTCTTCCTTGAGGGCCACGATCTGGTCGCGGGCCTCGCGCAGCGTGGAGGCGAGTCGTTCGTTCTGGGCGGTCACGCCGGCCAGGTTGGTCTGGAGCTCGACGATCCGCTCTTCGAGGATTCTCGAATTGCGCGGCGAGTCGGCGAGCTTGCGGCGCAGCACGGCGATTTCCTGCTCAAGGTACGAGACCTGAGCGGCCTCGTCGGAACCACGAGCGGGCCTGCCGGTGCTGCGGTTGTAGTCGTCATCGTGGGCTGCCACGGTCCTCACCTCCTCCGGGGAGCTGGACGCTTCCAGACCCTACCTGGGACCAGGGGTCCGTAAACCCCTAGATCAAGAAAGATGGAACGGGCGTGTCCGATCTTCGCCCTCGCGTGCTTCCCCTCTGCTAAGGGGATACCCACCGCGCACCGCCCAAAGCCGACCAGATGTATCGTCGAGCGAGTCGATATCCGATCGCGACCGGGAAGCCCGGTCCGATCGTTGTACGAATGGCGGGATTGCCCTCAGACGGGGGCGACCCGGGACAGAAACGGCGGAGAACAACGATGTCGGTGACCGAGCGGACGGCGGCGAACGAGGCCCTGGAGGTGTGGATCGACCAGGACCTGTGCACCGGCGACGGCATCTGCGCGCAGTACGCGCCGGAGGTCTTCGAACTCGACATCGACGGCCTGGCCTACGTGAAGGGGCCGGACGACGAACTGCGCCAGCAGCCCGGGGAGACGGCCCCCGTGCCGCTGACGCTGCTTCAGGACGTGGTGGACTCGGCGAAGGAGTGCCCCGGCGACTGCATCCACGTGCGCCGGGTCTCCGACCGGGTCGAGGTGTACGGGCCGGACGCCGACGAATAGGCGTCTCAGGTCTCGGTGTTCGGGGCGGCGGTCTGGGTGCGCACCCAGCCGCCGCCCCTGTGCGTCCAGGTGAGGTCGAGTGAGACGTCCGGGCTGAAGCGCGGGACGTCGTCGCTCGAATACCCCTGCGCGTGGCCGGTGATGGTGCCGTCGGAGCGCAGGGCGAGCCTGGTGACGGTGAGGTTCTCGCGCTCCGAGACGAGGGTCGCGAGGACGACGGGCCGCTCGGCGGTGCCGCCGAGGAGGTAGACGGCGTCCGGCGGGGTGCCGGTCTCGGCGGCGCAGTGCGCGGCGACGACGGTGCCGGGCCGGCCGTCGCCGAGGTCGGCGGCCAGGCGGATCGTCGGCTTGACCGGGAACGGGCCGCAGTCGAGCGGGAGTTGGGCCTTGGCCGGATCGGGGGCCAGGGCCGCCGGGGCGGCCTTGGGGCCGCTGCCGTGGAGGGGCACCGGGGTGCCGGTCGCGGGCGAGGCCGCGAGGGCGCTCGCCACGACGGCTCCGCAGCCCGCCAGAGCGAGGGCCCAGTGCCACGGGGCGGTTCGAACGTGGCCGGGCCGGGTGCGGCCCGCCGGGGTCTGCTGTCCAGCCGTCGTCCCGACCGCGGTCTCCACCAGGCGTCCCCTCCAGTGGTCTGTGTGAGCTGGCATCGTCCCACATCGCGGTGGTGCTCCGGTGACCGGGGCGGGAACGCCGGAGGGGTGGCACGGCCGGGCCGTACCACCCCTCCTCGACGGTCGTGCGTCAGCCGAGGTCGGTGTCCTCGGCCGCGGCGGCGCGGGCGGCGGCCCGGGCGGCCGCGCGCTCCTGCAGGGTCGGCTCGGGCGACCCGTTGTCGTAGTCCTCGCCGTACGCGCCCTTGGCCGGGCGGCGGCGGCGCAGCGGCGGCTCGACGCCGTCGGCGAGGCGCCGGGCGGTGAGCAGGAAGCCGGTGTGGCCGATCATCCGGTGGTCCGGGCGGACCGCCAGGCCCTCCAGGTGCCAGGTGCGGACCATGGTCTCCCAGGCCTGCGGCTCGGTGAAGGTGCCGTGGTCGCGCAGCGCCTCGACGGTCTTGGACATCTGCGTGGTGGTGGCCACGTAGCAGCAGATGAGGCCGCCGGGGACGAGCGCCTTGGAGGCGACGTCCAGGCACTCCCACGGGGCGAGCATGTCGAGGATGATGCGGTCGACGTCGGTCTCGACCAGGTTGTCCTGGAGGTCGCCGACGGTGAGCTTCCACGCCGGGTGCGAGCCGCCGAAGTAGCGCTCGACGTTCCCCTTGGCGATGTCGGCGAAGTCCTGCCGACGCTCGTAGGAGGCCAGCATCCCCTGCTCGCCGACGGCGCGCAGCAGGTAGGTGCTGAGCGCGCCGGACCCCACGCCGGCCTCCACCACGCGGGCACCCGCGAAGATGTCGGCCATCGCGAGGATCTGGCCCGCGTCCTTGGGGTAGATCACGGCGGCGCCGCGCGGCATGGACAGGACGTAGTCGGGGAGCAGGGGACGCAGCGCGAGGTACGGGACGTTCCCCGTGGTGCGCACGACCGTGCCTTCGGGAGCGCCGATCAGCTCGTCGTGCGGGAACGCACCCTTGTGGGTGTGGAACTGGTTCCCGGCCTGGAGCGTGAACGTGTAGTGGCGACCCTTGGGGTCGGTCAGCTGGACCTGGTCCCCGACCTGGAAGGGCCCGCGTCGGCGGGCGGCACCGGTCGGTTCGGACATGCGGCCAATCCTAAGGGAAGTACGACCTCCCGCCCGCCGGGCCCCCTGCTAGTGCCCCGCGACGGCGGCGGTGAGGCGCTGCTCGATGTCGGTGAGCGCGACGACGCCGTACACGCGGCCGTCTGACTCGACCACCAGGTACTCCCCGGCCGGGGTGGCGCGCACGGCGTTCAGGAGGTCCTCGCCGGTGAGGTCGGCGCTGAGCCGCAGGCCGGGTTCGAGGTCGCGGGCGAGCGGTCCGACGGCGACCCACGGGCGGCGGTGCTCGGGCACGGCGCGCACGGCGGACTCGCGGACGATCGCGATCGGCTCGCTCCGGCCGTCCACCACGACCACGGCCCCGGCCTGCGCCTCGCGGGCGCGCCGCAGCGCCTCGCCGAGCGGGGTGTCTGCGGTGACCTCGACGGTGCGGCGGGCGAGGTCGCGCAGCCGCAGGCCGGGCAGGGCCTCCTTGAGCCGGGCGTTGCGCACGCTGCCGCCGGCGCCGTTCCAGATGATCGCGGCCAGGACGGCGGCGATGACGGCGTCGACGAGGGTGTCGGTGCCGGTCCGCTCGACCCCGCGGGAGGCACTGATCAGCGGCAGCCCGATGAGCACGGCGACGGCCAGCGCCCGCCCGACCCATGCGGCGGCGACCGTGCCGGTCATCGGCCTGCCGGTGACGGCCCAGACGACCGCGCGCAGCATCCGGCCGCCGTCCAGCGGCAGTCCGGGCAGCAGGTTGAAGGCGGCGACGACGAGGTTGGAGACCATCAGGCCGGTGAGCAGCACCCCGGGCACCGAGGAGAGCTCCACGGCCTGCATGGCGAGGTAGAAGACCCCGCCGAGCACGAGCGACAGCAGCGGGCCGACGAAGGCCAGCCAGAACTCCCGCCACGGCGTCTCGGCCTCGTTCTCGATCTCGGAGACGCCGCCGAAGAACTGCAGCTGGATGCGGCGCACGCCGAGGCGGTAGCGCAGCGCGACCAGCGTGTGGGCGAGCTCGTGCACCAGGACGGAGGCGTAGAAGGCGACGGCGAAGGAGAAGGCGACCAGGTAGCGCGAGCCGCCGAGGTCCGGCAGGACGTCGTTCAGCTGGCTCCCGAAGATCCAGGTGATCAGGGCCGCGATGACGAACCAGGAGGGGGTGACGTAGATGGGCACCCCGAACGGGCGGCCCATGAGGATGCCGCCGCCGCGCTCCCGCGGCTCCGGCGGCCGGCCGGGCGGGCGACCGCCACCGCCGTGCGGCGGCTGGTCGGAGGTCTGCTGCCCCCTGCTGTCGCTCACCGTGATCCCTTCGGTCGACTCCCCCGAGTTGCGCCGGTGTGCCCACGCTACGTGATCTCGGCGGCAGGGCGCCGCGCGCCCCTCTGTCTGGCTTCATACCCACTGGCGCGGGCCCTGCTCAGCTCCGTGACAGCACGGTGGCAGCGGTATGGCAGCGCGGGGCAATAGGGTCGTAGCCATGCAGCAGACCGACACCACCAGTGCCGCCGGGGCCCTGACGCGCCCGGCGGCGCCCCCGACCGGCCTGTCCCCGTCCCGCGCGGGTGACTTCCTCACCTGCCCGCTGCTGTACCGGCTGCGGGTGATCGACCGTCTGCCGGAGCCGCCGAGCGCGGCGGCGACCCGGGGCACCCTGGTGCACGCGGTGCTGGAGCGGCTGTTCGACAGCCCGGCCGTCGAGCGGACGCCGGAGCGGGCGCTCGGCCTGCTGCGCCCGCAGTGGGAGCGGCTGCTGGGCGAGCGCCCGGAGCTCGGCGGCCTGTTCCCGGAGGACCCGGACGGCGCGGCGCTCACCCGCTGGCTGGCGGACGCCGAGAAGCTGGTCGGCCAGTGGTTCCGGCTGGAGGACCCGACCCGGCTGCACCCGGTGGAGCGGGAGCTGTACGTGGAGACGGCCCTGGAGTCGGGCCTGCTGCTGCGCGGTTACATCGACCGGGTCGACGTCGCCCCGACCGGCGAGGTCCGCCTCGTGGACTACAAGACCGGCCGGGCGCCCTCGCGGGACTTCGAGGGCAAGGCGATGTTCCAGATGAAGTTCTACGCGCTGGTGGTGTGGCGCTGGAAGGGCGTGATCCCCAAGCGGCTCCAGCTGGTGTACCTCGGCGGGGGCGGGGACGTCGTCTCCTACGACCCGGACGAGGCGGACCTGCTCGCCGTGGAGCGCAAGCTGCAGGCGCTCTGGGAGCGGATCACCCACGCGGTGGCCACCGGGGAGTTCCCGGCCACCCGCAACCGGCTCTGCGACTGGTGCGACCACCAGGCCAGCTGCCCGGAGTTCGGCGGGACGCCCCCGCCGTACCCGCTGCCGCTGGCCCGTACATCGGAAGACGATCCCACGGGGGATCCGATGAGCAAGGAGTCCTAGTGACGATCCGAGTGCTGCTGGTCGACGACCAGCCGCTGCTGCGCACCGGTTTCCGGATGATCCTGGAGGCCGAGTCCGACCTGGTGGTGGTCGGTGAGGCCGGCGACGGTCAGCAGGCGCTGGACCAGGTCCGGGCGCTGCAGCCCGACGTGGTGCTGATGGACATCCGGATGCCCAGGATGGACGGCGTCGAGGCGACCCGCCGGATCGCCGGCCCGGGGCGGGACGGCCCGGCCAAGGTGCTGGTGCTGACCACCTTCGACCTGGACGAGTACGTGGTGGAGGCGCTGCGCGCGGGCGCCAGCGGTTTCCTGCTGAAGGACGTGCCGGCCGAGGAGCTGGTTCAGGCGATCCGGGTGGTCGCGGACGGCGCGGCGATGCTGGCGCCGAGCATCACCCGGCGGCTGCTGGACATGTACGCCACCAAGCTGCCCTCGGGCGAGGAGGCGCCGCCGCAGGCGCTGAACGCGCTCACCGAGCGGGAGCTGGAGGTGCTCAAGCTGGTGGCGCGCGGGCTGTCGAACGCGGAGATCGCGGCCGAGCTGTTCGTCAGCGAGACGACGGTCAAGACGCACGTGGGGCACGTCCTGACGAAGCTCCAGCTGCGGGACCGCGTGCAGGCGGCGGTGTACGCGTACGAGAGCGGTCTGGTGCGTCCGGGTGCGCTGTAGGACGTTCCGCCGACGGTGACGGCCCGTCCGCCTCCCCCTGTGCGGGAGGCGGACGGGCCGTCACCGTCGGGCGCTACTTGCTGCTGCGGCCGATCTCCCCGAAGCGGAAGACGCCGGTGGAGTCGACGGTGGACTCGACCCCGGTGATGTACGAGCGGGCCGCGTAGAACGCCTTGTCCTGGAACAGCGGGACGAGCGGCGCGTTGTCGGCGACGATCGACTGGATCTGGTTGTAGTTGCCGGCCGCCGCGCCGCGGTCGGTCATCTTGAGGCCGTCCGGCACCAGCTTCTGGCTGATCCGCGGGTCGTCCCAGCCGTCGTGGTAGACGCCGCCGTCGACGACCAGCGGGCTGATGTAGTTGTCGGCGTCCGGGTAGTCGGCGAACCAGCCGAGGATGTAGGCCTGGTACTTGCCGTCGGCGAAGCCGGCCTTGTACTTGTCCCAGTCGCTCTCCTGCTGGACCGTCACCTGGAACAGTCCGCCGGTCTCCAGCTGCTTCTTCACCGTGTCGGCCTCGGCCGCGCCGGCCCGCGAGCGGGACCACGTGAGGGTGATCTTGACGGGCAGCTGCACCTTGGCGTCGGAGAGGAACTTCTTGGCCTTGCTGACGTCCTGGTCGCCGTACTTGTCGAAGAAGACGGTGTTGTGGCCGGTGACGCCGGCCGGGACCATCGAGTACAGCGGCTGGACGGTGCGGGCGAAGACGTCGCGGGCGAGCGCCTTGCGGTCGAGCAGCGCGGCGGCGGCCTGCCGGACGGCGACGTTGCCGACGACCGCGTCCTTGGTGTTGAAGACCAGCGAACGGGTGTTGTTGCTGTCGCCCTCGACGACCTGGAGGTCGCCCTTGCCGCCCTGCTGGTCGGAGCGGATCTGGGCGGCGGCGTTCGGGTCCAGGCTGTCGTCGGTGAGGTCGACGTCACCCTTGTCGAGCGCGGCCTTCAGGTCGGCGGCCTGGTCGTAGTAGCGGACGGTGAACTTGCTGTTCCGCAGCTTGACGTCGCCGTTGTACTTGTCGTTGGCCGACAGCGCGACCTTGCCGATGCTCTTGCCGCCGCCGCCCAGGGCCTCGACCGAGTCGACCTTGTACGGGCCGGAGCCGACCACCTTGTCGTTGGGCAGCAGCGAGTCGGCCGGGTACACCTGGTGGTCGACGATCGCGCCGACCGGGCTGGCGAGCTTGGCCGGGAGGGTCGCGTCGGGCGCGGTGAGATGGAAGACCACCTCGTTGTCGCCCTTGGCCTCGACGGACTTGATCGAGGAGAGCAGCCCGGACGGGCCGTTCTTGTCGTTGATCTTCTTGGTGCGCTCGATCGAGAACACGACGTCGGCTGCGGTCAGCGGGTGGCCGTTGGAGAACTTGAGGCCGGGGCGCAGCACGCAGTGGTACTGGGTGGAGTCGCCGCCGGTGAACTCGCAGGACTGCGCGGCGTCCGGGGAGGGCGAGCTGGAGGCGGCGGGGAAGACCAGCAGCGACTGGAAGGCGTTGCGCAGGATCAGCCAGGAGCCGGAGTCGTAGGCCCCGGCCGGGTCAAGCACGCTGGTGAGCTGGGCGGTGCCCATGGTGACCGAGCTGCTGCTGCCGCCGCCCTTGACCGCGTCGGTGACGGATCCGCAGCCGGCCACCGTCACGGCGACCAGGCCGGCGCAGCCGAGTACTGCCAGGCGTTCAGCGGAAGTCTTCACGGGGCGCGTCCTTCTGGGGTGCGCGTCGTGCGACCGGCGCCCGGGACCGGGGGTACCCGTCGGCGGCGGTGGCAGGGCTGCGAGGGCGGGAACGAACTGGAGTAGCGTGCCATATCGAACACGCACGACCGATACCCACACGGATGACGTTTGGGACACGGTGATCCGGGGCAGCCCGGCCCCGCCGACGAGTTGTCACCCAATGCCCGTTTTCTCCCCCGATGACCCCCGGCCCGGGCCGCCCGGGGCCCCTTACCGGTCGGTAGACCGCCGGGGCAATGAGACCACAATCACACGCGCGAGGCGACCAGCGAGCGCAGCAGTTCGAGATCGACCTGCTCCAGCGAGGACAGCACCAGCCGTCCCGGGGCCGGCTCGATCCGCGCGACCGAGGGCACCGCGATCACCGGGCAGCCGGCCGCCTCGGCCGCCCTCACCCCGGTCGGCGCGTCCTCGACCACCACGCACCGGGCCGGCTCCGCGCCCAGCCGGTGGGCCGCCTCCAGGTACGGGTCCGGATGCGGCTTGGTGCGGGGCACCTCGTCCCCGGCGACGGTGAAGGCGAAGTGCTCGGCGCCCAGCGAGCGCAGCACGATGTCGATGATGTGCCGGTGCGAGGCCGACACCAGGGCGGCCGGGACCCCGTGCGCGGCAAGGGTGTTGAGGAGCCGCTCGGCGCCCGGCATGAGCGGCACGCCGCCGCCCAGCAGGTCGACGAAGCGCTGGTTGATGAGCACCGTCAGGTCGGCCGGGGAGAGGTCGACGCCGGTCCTGGCGAGCAGGTAGTCGATGACCCGGGTCATCGGACCGCCGACCACCTGGGCGCGGTCCGCCTCGTCGAGCGCGTAGCCGAGCTCGGCGAACAGCGAGGACTCGGCCTGCCACCAGAAGTCCTCGGTGTCCACCAGTGTCCCGTCCATGTCCAGCAGCACCGCCTGCAGGCCGCGGTCGTCCCCGTGGTCGAGCGCCGCGACGGCGGTGGAGATGCTGGTCATGGTGATCCTTCCGAGTGCCCCGCACGTGCTCCGGGGATGGCACGGGCCGACCCGCTGGTGAGCGGACCGGCCCGTTCAGGATCATCTAGGATACGCCCGGTTCGCCGGAAAAGAGCGAACGCGCCGGGACGTCCCGGTTACCGGGCGTTGAAGTACTTCGCCTCCGGGTGGTGGATCACGATCGCGTCCGTGGACTGCTCGGGGTGGAGCTGGAACTCCTCGGAGAGCACGACGCCGATCCGCTCGGGCTTCAGCAGCTCGGCGATCTTGGCGCGGTCCTCCAGCTCCGGGCAGGCGCCGTAGCCGAGCGAGAAGCGGGCGCCGCGGTACTTGAGCGCGAACATGTCCTTGACGTCCTGCGGGTCCTCGCCGGAGAAGCCGAGCTCGTAGCGGACCCGGGCGTGCCAGAACTCGGCCAGCGCCTCGGCCAGCTGCACCGAGAGGCCGTGCAGCTCCAGGTAGTCGCGGTAGGAGTTCCCGGCGAACAGCTCGTTGGCCGCCTCCGAGATCCGGTTGCCCATGGTGACCACCTGCAGGCCGACGACGTCCCGCAGGCCGGTCTCCTCCGGGCGGAAGAAGTCGGCCAGGCAGAGCCGGCGCCCGCGCCGCTGGCGGGGGAAGGTGAAGCGGGTGCGCTCGGTGCCGTCCTCGTGGAAGACGATCAGGTCGTCGCCCTTGGAGTTGGCCGGGTAGTAGCCGTAGACCACGGCAGCCTCCAGCCAGCCCTCGGTCTGCAGCCGGTCCAGCCAGGCGCGCAGCCGCGGGCGGCCCTCGGTCTCCACCAGCTCCTCGTACGACGGCCCCTCGCCGGAGCGCGCCGCCTTCAGGCCCCACTGGCCCTTGAACAGCGCGTCCTCGTCCAGCCAGGACGCGTAGTCGGCGAACGGGATGCCCTTGACGATCCGGTCGCCCCAGAACGGCGGGGCGGGCACGGTGTTGTCGACGGCGACGTCCGAGCGGATCTGGCCGAGGTTGACCTCCGGCTCCGGCTCCTCCACCTCGACCCGCGCGTGCCGGCGCTGCTTGAGCTCGGGCAGCACCGCGCCGGGCACGCCGCGCTTGACGGCGATCAGCGCGTCCATCAGCCGCAGGCCCTCGAACGCGTCGCGCGCGTACCGGACTTCGCCCTCGTAGATCTCGTGGAGGTCCTGCTCGACGTACGCCCGGGTGAGCGCGGCGCCGCCGAGGATCACCGGGTAGTCGGCCGCCAGCTTGCGCTGGTTGAGCTCCTCCAGGTTCTCCTTCATGATCACGGTCGACTTGACCAGCAGGCCGGACATCCCGATGACGTCGGCCCGGTGCTCCTGCGCGGCGTCCAGGATCGCCGAAACCGGCTGCTTGATGCCGAGGTTGACGACGTTGTAGCCGTTGTTGGACAGGATGATGTCGACCAGGTTCTTGCCGATGTCGTGGACGTCGCCCTTGACGGTGGCCAGCACGATCGTGCCCTTGCCCTCCGAGTCGGACTTCTCCATGTGGGGCTCCAGGTGCGCCACCGCGGTCTTCATGACCTCGGCGGACTGGAGCACGAACGGCAGCTGCATCTGGCCCGAGCCGAACAGCTCGCCGACCACCTTCATGCCGGACAGCAGGGTCTCGTTGATGATCTCCAGTGCGGGCCGCTCCGTGAGCGCCTCGTCCAGGTCGGCCTCCAGGCCGTTGCGCTCCCCGTCGATGATCCGCCGCTGGAGCCGCTCCTCCAGCGGCAGCGCGGCCAGCTCCTCCGCCTTGGACGCCTTCACCGAGGCCGAGGAGACCCCCTCGAACAGCTCCAGCAGGCGCTGCAGCGGGTCGTAGCCGTCCCGGCGGCGGTCGTACACCAGGTCGAGGGCGGCCTCGCGCTGGTCCTCGGGGATCCGGGAGATCGGCAGGATCTTCGACGCGTGGACGATCGCCGAGTCCAGGCCGGCCTCCACGCACTCGTGCAGGAAGACCGAGTTGAGGACGACGCGGGCGGCCGGGTTGAGGCCGAAGGAGATGTTGGACAGGCCGAGGGTGGTCTGCACGTCCGGGCGGCGGCGCTTGAGCTCGCGGATCGCCTCGATCGTCTCGATGCCGTCCCGGCGGGACTCCTCCTGGCCGGTGGCCAGGGTGAAGGTGAGGCAGTCGACCAGGATCGAGCCCTCGTCGATGCCGTAGTCCGCGGTGAGCTCGGCGATCAGCCGCTCGGCGATCTCGACCTTCTTGTCCGCGGTGCGGGCCTGGCCCTCCTCGTCGATGGTCAGCGCGATCAGGCCGGCGCCGTGCTCGCGGGCCAGCGAGGCGATCCTGGCGAAGCGCGAGTCGGGGGCGTTGCCGTCCTCGTAGTTGACCGAGTTGAGCACCGCACGCCCGCCGAGTGCCTCCAGGCCGGCACGCAGGACGTCCGGCTCGGTGGAGTCCAGGACGATCGGGAGGGTGGAGGCGGTGGCCAGGCGGCCGGCGATCTCCTTCATGTCGGCGACACCGTCGCGGCCGACGTAGTCGACGCACAGGTCCAGCAGGTGGGAGCCGTCCCGGATCTGGTCGCGGGCGATCTCCACGCAGGCCTGCCAGTCGCCGGCCAGCATCGACTCGCGGAACTTCTTCGAGCCGTTGGCGTTGGTGCGCTCGCCGATCGCGAGGTACGAGGTGTCCTGGCGGAACGGCACCGCCTGGTACAGCGACGCCGCCGACGGGTCCGGCTGCGGCGTGCGCGGGGCGATCGCGCGGCCCTGGACGCGCTCGACCACCGCGCGCAGGTGCTCCGGCGTGGTCCCGCAGCAGCCGCCGACCAGCGACAGGCCGTACTCCCGGGTGAACACGTCGTGCGCCTCGGCCAGTTCGGCCGGGGCCAGCGGGTAGTGGGCGCCGTCCTTGCCGAGCACCGGCAGGCCCGCGTTCGGCATGCAGGACAGGCCGATCCGGGCGTTCTTGGCCAGGTAGCGCAGGTGCTCGCTCATCTCGGCCGGGCCGGTGGCGCAGTTGAGGCCGATGTAGTCGACGCCGAGCGGCTCCAGCGCGGTGAGCGCGGCGCCGATCTCCGAGCCGAGGAGCATCGTGCCGGTGGTCTCCACCGTCACCTGCACCAGCACCGGGAGGTCCAGGCCGGCCGCGGCGAGGGCGCGCTTGGAGCCGAGGATGGCGGCCTTGGTCTGCAGGAGGTCCTGGCTGGTCTCGACCAGCAACGCGTCGGCGCCGCCGGCGATCAGGCCGGCCGCGTTCTCCTGGAAGCCGTCGCGCAGCGCCTCGTACGGGGCGTGGCCGAGGGTGGGCAGCTTGGTGCCGGGCCCGATCGAGCCGAGCACCCAGCGGGTGCGGCCGTCGGCGGCGGTGTGCGCGTCGGCGACCTCGCGGGCGATCCGGGCGCCGGCCTCGGACAGCTCGAAGATGCGCTCGGGGATGTCGTACTCGCCGAGCGCGGCGAAGTTCGCGCCGAAGGTGTTGGTCTCGACGCAGTCCACACCCACGGCGAAGTAGGCCTCGTGGACGGACCGGACGATGTCGGGGCGGGTGAGGTTCAGGACCTCGTTGCAGCCCTCCAGGTGCTGGAAGTCCTCCATGGTCGGGTCCTGGGCCTGGAGCATGGTGCCCATCGCTCCGTCGGCGACCACCACCCGGGTGGCGAGGGCCTCGCGCAACGCGTTCGCGCGGCTCTGCTGAGTGATGGACGGTTCGGCTGCAGTGGCCATGGGGCTTCTCCCTGGTGCGACGGCTGTCGGCTTTGCGCTCCCGCTTGGTCGGGCGCGCACGTGGCCAGGGTATCCGTCCCACGGCCCGGCGCGACTGTGCATTCCGTATCCTGAACGCTCGGTCGCAAGGGGGGAGCAATCGGTTGGGGCGCGCACGCACGTCCGCGGGGCGGATCGGCCGGGCACTGACGGTGCCGTTCCGGGCCCACCGGGCCCGCTGGCGGGGCTGGCCGTGGTGGCGCAGGGCTCTGGTCGCGCTCGCCGTGGCTGCGGCCGTTCCGGTGGCCACGATCGGGGGACTGCTCGTCGCGCTGCGCCTGCACGACGTCGGCCGGCTCTCGCCCGACGCCCGCACCCGCGGCCGGGACGCCGTCTGGCTCGGCCACGCCTGGGTGGACGGCCGCAAGACCGACGCCGACGTCGCGGCGCTCGCCCGGCAGCTCGACGGCACCGGCATCCGCGACCTGTACGTCCACACCGGCCCACTGGAGCACGACGGCTCGCTGCCGCCGTCCGTCCACCCGCGCGCGCAGTGGTTCGTCGACGCGGTGCACCGGGAACTGCCGAAGATCCGGGTGCAGGGCTGGCTGGGTGACGAGGTCAAGCCCGAGAAGGACGCCCTCGACCTGGAGGACGCGGCCACCCGCGACCGGGTCACCGCCTCCGCCCGGCAGGTGCTGGACCTCGGCTTCGACGGGGTGCACTTCGACATGGAGCCGATCCGCCCCGGCTCGGCGGGCTGGCTCGCCCTGCTCGACCAGGTCCGCGCGGTAACCGCCGGGCGGGGCGCCGAGCTCTCCGTCGCCGCCCCGCAGATCGACCCGCTGCCCGGCCTGCACGCCGCGGGGATCGCCCTCAGCGGGCACGGCAAGTGGTGGGACCAGGCCTACTTCACCGAGACCGCCCGCCGGGTCGACCAGATCGCGGTGATGACGTACGACACCAGCATGCAGACCGAGCCGCTGTTCGGCGGCTACGTCGCCCTCCAGACCGAACTGGCCCTGGAGGCCACCCCCGAGGACGTCGACCTGCTGATGGGCCTGCCGTTCTACTGGGACGACACCTGGGCGCACCGGGGCGGCGCCGAGACGGTGGACGCGGCCGTGCGCGGCGTCCGGCTGGGCCTCGCCCGCGAGGACCTGCACCGCCCGGCCTTCGGCGTCGCGCTGTACGTGGACTTCGCGGCGACGCCCGAGAACTGGGCGCAGTACCGGCGGGGCTGGGTCGGCTAGTGCCGTGGCTCAGGCCATGCGGTGGGCGAGGGCGCCGAGGTAGCGGCGGACGGTCGCGTCCTCGCCGGTCACGTAATGGGAGACGGCGCGGTACAGCGGCTTGCGGACCTCGCCGCGCTCGGTGACGGTCAGCAGGCAGCCCCGGCCCGCCGGCGTCAGGACGTACGTCCAGGTGCCGCCGTACGGCAGGTCCGGGTCGGCGATGCCGGTCACCAGGCGGTGCGGGGCCTCGCTGTCGACCACCTCGTACGTGGTGTGCCCGTACCGGTCGTA
Organism: Kitasatospora sp. NPDC048722; assembly: GCF_040650235.1. Lineage (NCBI taxonomy): Bacteria > Bacillati > Actinomycetota > Actinomycetes > Kitasatosporales > Streptomycetaceae > Kitasatospora > Kitasatospora sp. NPDC048722. The sequence goes on along the minus strand of NZ_JBEZGX010000057.1, from coordinate 29,272 downwards.
CTCGCGCCAGCGCTCCCGGCCGCCGGCCGCCGCGGGCAGCCGCTCGACGTGGGTCAGGCCGGGGCGCCAGGCGGGGTAGAGGTCGATGTCGGTCAGCACGTCCCAGACCGCACCGGGCGGCTGGGAGAGTTCCAGCCCGCCCTCGGTGACGTGCTGCACCGGGAGCCGGCGGCCCGCACGGTCCGCCACCACCACGGCGCAGGCGGCCACCGCCGCCACGCCCGCGCCGATCCACACCCGTCGGTTCATCCGTCCGGCTCCTCACACCCGCCGCCCGGCCCCGTTGTCCATCATCTCGCCGCCCCGCCCGGCGGGCGCGCCACGACGCCGAGTGCTCGATCGGTTACGATCCGTGCCCGATGGGCCGAGGCGGACCGCGCCCGGCCCGCCCGGACCCCGGAGAACCGCCGTGCCGCTCCCCCGCCCGGTCGCCGCCCTGGCCGCCGTCCCCCTGCTCTGCGCCGCCCTCGCCGCCCCGGCCGCGGCCGACCCGGCCCCCAGGTACGCCGCGCTCGGCGACTCCTACGCGGCCGGGGTCGCGGCCGGCTCCTACGACCCCGCCAGCGGCGACTGCCACCGCAGCGGCCGCGGCTACCCCGCCCTGTGGGCCGCGGCGCACGGTGCCGTCCTCACCGACGCCGCGTGCAGCGCCGCCGGGACGGACGAGGTCCGCCGCGACCAGCTGCCGAAGGTCGCCGCGGACACCACGGTGGTCACCCTCACGGTGGGCGGCAACGACCTCGGCTTCACCTCGGCGGCCGTCGACTGCCTCCAGCCGCTCACCACCGACGCCCGCTGCGACCGCACCCTCGACACCGCCGCGCACCGCCTGGACGACGAGCTGCCCGGCCGCCTCGACGCGCTCTACTCGGCGGTCCGCGCCGCCGCCCCGGCCGCCCGGGTCGTCGTCACCGGTTACCCCCGGCTGCTCCAGACCGGCACCACCTGCCTGATCGCCACCGAGTCCCGGCGGCAGCGGTTCAACGCCCTCACCGACCGCCTGGACGAGCTGATCCGCCGCCAGTCCGAGGCCCACGGGTTCGCCTTCGCGGACGTCCGGGCGGCCTTCGACGGGCACGGCACGTGCGGTGGCGGCAAGGAGGAGTGGATCAACGGCATCGTGGTCTCCCGCCTGTGGGAGTCCTTCCATCCCACCGCCGACGGCCAGGCCCGCGGCTACCTGCCGACGGTCGCCGCCCTCATGTGACCGGACCTGCGGATAACCGCTGGATCACGGCGTCCCGGTCCCCCAGACTGTCCCGGTGCCCCGGCCGTGACGCGCATCAAAGCCCGTAGGCTGGGCAGGTAGGGACCGTGGAGCGAGGAGTTCCATGGGCGACGAGGAGTTCGGAGGGAGACGCCGGGTGATCGAGCTGGAAGATGTCCCCGAGTTGATCGACCCGGTGATGGTCTGCGCCTTCGAAGGCTGGAACGACGCGGGCGACGCCGCCTCCGCGGCCCTGGCGCACCTGGACGAGACCTGGGGCGGCAAGGTGTTCGCGGCCCTGGACGCGGAGGACTACTACGACTTCCAGGTCAACCGTCCCACGGTCTGGATGGACGGCGGCATCCGCCGGATCACCTGGCCCACCACCCGGCTCTCGGTGATCCGGGTGACGGAGCCCAAGACCCGGGACGTCGTCCTGGTGCGCGGCATCGAGCCGAGCATGCGCTGGCGCTCGTTCTGCAACGAGCTGCTGGGCTTCGCGCACGAACTGGGCGTCGAGCTGGTGGTGGTCCTGGGCGCGCTGCTCGGCGACACCCCGCACAGCCGCCCGGTGCCGGTCAGCGCCGTCACCTCCGACCCCGATCTGGCCCGCCGGCTGGACCTGGAGGAGAGCCGGTACGAGGGCCCGACCGGGATCGTCGGGGTGCTGCAGGAGGCCTGCACGCACGCCGGGGTGCCGGCCGTGACGCTGTGGGCGGCGGTGCCGCACTACGTCGCGCAACCGCCCAACCCCAAGGCGACGCTGGCCCTGATCAACAAGCTGGAGGACCTGCTCGACCTGCGGATCCCGCCGGGCGAGCTCGGCGAGGACGCCCGGGCCTGGCAGCTCGGCGTCGACCAGCTGGCCGCCGAGGACAGCGAGGTGGCCGAGTACGTCCAGCAGCTGGAGGAGGCGCAGGACACCGCGGAGCTGCCGGAGGCCTCCGGCGACGCGATCGCCCGCGAGTTCGAGCGCTACCTGCGCCGCCGGGAGAACGTCGGTCCGACCGGCGAGAAGCCGGTGGCCGGGCACGCCACGGCTGAGCGGCCGGCCGAGCCGGAGTCGCCCGGGACCACCCGGGAGGCGCCGGAGGGCTCCGCGGACGACGAGTAGGACGGAACGGCCGAAGGGGCGTCAGGACGATCGGTCCTGGCGCCCCTTCGGCGTGTGACGGTCCTGCAGTGGTGCTAGAGCGCGACGCCGAGCAGGGCGTCCACGGTGCGGGTGACCAGGCCGGGGGCTCCGGTGTCGGTGCCGCCGACGGTCTCCTGGAGGGCCGCCCAGCGGTCGACGGCGGCCAGGGCGGCGGGCGCGTCGAGGTCGTTCGCGAGCGCGGCGCGGACCTCGGCGAGCAGCGCCTCGGCGGCCGGGCCGTCCGGCCGGGAGACAGCGGCGCGCCAGCGGGCGAGGCGCTCGACGGCTTCGTCCAGGACGGACTTGGTCCACTCCCAGTCCTCGCGGTAGTGGTGCGAGAGCAGGGCCAGGCGGATCGCCGCCGGGTCGACGCCCTCGCGGCGCAGCGCCGAGACGAAGACCAGGTTGCCGCGGGACTTGGACATCTTCTTGCCGTCCAGCGCGACCATGCCGGCGTGCACGTACGCCTTCGCGTACGGGTGGTCGCCGGTGGCGACCTGGGCGTGCGAGGCACCCATCTCGTGGTGCGGGAAGGAGAGGTCGCTGCCGCCGCCCTGGATGTCGAAGGACATGCCGAGGTACCGCAGCGCGATCGCGACGCACTCGATGTGCCAGCCGGGGCGGCCGCGGCCGAGCTCGGTGTCCCAGGCGGGCTCGCCGGGGCGGGCGGCCAGCCAGAGCAGCGCGTCGAGCGGGTTGCGCTTGCCGGGGCGGTCCGGGTCGCCGCCGCGCTCGGCGAAGACCGGGCGCATGGCCTCCCGGGTCAGGCCGGAGACCTCGCCGAAGTGCGGGTCGGAGTCGACCGAGAAGTAGATGTCGCCGTCGACCTCGTAGGCGGCGCCACCGGCCAGCAGCTTCTGGACGATCGGCACGATCCACGGGATGGACTCGACGGCGCCGATGTAGTGGGCCGGCGGGAGCAGCCGCAGCGCGGTCATGTCCTCGCGGAAGAGCGCGGTCTCGCGCTCGGCCAGGGCCGTCCAGTCCTGCCCGGTGGCGACGGCGCGCTCCAGCAGCGGGTCGTCGACGTCGGTGACGTTCTGGATGTACAGGACGTCGTGACCGGCGTCCTTCCACACCCGCTGCACCAGGTCGAAGGCGTTGTAGGTGGCGGCGTGGCCCATGTGGGTCGCGTCGTAGGGGGTGATGCCGCAGACGTAGATCCGGGCGGTGCCGTCCTGCGGCACGACCTCGCGGACCGTGCCCGCTGCAGTGTCGAAGATGTGGAGGGGGAGCCCCTGACCAGGCAGGGCGGGAACCTCGGAGGCGGGCCAGGCATGCATGGGAACGACTTTAACCTTGCGAACATTTGAAAGCCTAACCAATGCACGAGAATGCACAAGATCGACTGGATTCGCTTGCTGTCGTGGCCTGAGCACTCCTTGACCGGTGCGGTCCGGATTCCGGCGGTTCCCGTGCGCAACGGGTCCGCACGGGCACCGGCGACCGCACGGCTGAGCGCCCGGCCGGCCCTGCCGCCGACCGGGCGCCCGGCCCTCGGGTGTGCGCGGCCGGAGCCGCTACGACCGCAGCCAGAGGGCCGGTACGTTCGGCGGCTCCCAGCCGGCCATGGCGGTGTGCGCCTGGAGGCAGACGTAGGAGGCGCCGGAGTAGGTGACGCGGTCACCCGCGGCGTAGGTCCGGCCCGGGGTCCAGCTGCCGCCGGGTGGCGGGGTGGGCGTGCCGGTCGGGGTCCCGGTGGGGGTCGTGGTCGGCGTCGGGGTCGGGCCGCCGGGGGTCTGCGGGACGTCCAGGACGAAGTCGTACGAGCCCTCTTCTCCGGGGCCGGACTGGCGGACGTTCATCAGCAGCCGGGCGTCGAAGATGGTGTCGGTGTTGTTGCGGGGCTCGCCGGGGAAGTAGAGCTGGGTGGTGAGCACCGGCCGGCCGGGGGCCTGGAGCTTGACGTGCAGGTGCCGGGTGCGGCCGGGGTAGAGGCCGGGGACGATCGTGGTGAGCTTGAACGCGCCCTGGGCGTCGGTGAACTGGTGGCCGCGGAAGGTGTAGCCGGCGTTGTCGTAGGTGCCGCCGTCGTCGGCCTGCCAGAAGTCCAGCAGCACGCCGGAGATCGGCAGGCAGGCCCGGCCGAAGACGTAACCGCTGACGGTCAGCGGGGTGCCGGGGCCGTCCGCCGACAGGTCGGCGCGCAGCGGGGAGTCGGGCTTGAAGTAGGGGCCCTCGGTCTGCTCGATGGTGGGTTCGTCGCCGTCGTGGCAGGCCGGGGTGGGGGTCAGGGCGCGGCCGCTGCCGGCCTGTTCGCGGGCGAGCGCGACGCCGCCGCCGAACAGCAGCGGGGCGGCGCCGAGCGCCGCGGCGGCCTTCAGGACGGTCTTGCGGCTGATCCTGCCGTCGGGGGTGGGCATGTGCCTGCTCCTTCGGGGGCGCGGGAGGGCGGAAGCGGGGGGCGGCCCTTGCCATGGTGGGGGCATGACAAGGACCGGACCGGTCGGCCGCCCGCGCGCGCCGGCGCGGCCACCGGTGGCCACCGGCAAACCTACGGGCCGTCCGGGCGCGCGGCGATGGACGCGATCCCGGGATCGTGGTGATTTCCGCCGACCCCGGCCCGGAACTCCCCCGGCGTCATACCGGTCTCCCGCCGGAAGAAGCGGCAGAAGTAGGCCGGATCGGCGAACCCGGCCTCCTTGGCCACCTGACGTATCGTCAAATCGGTGCAGGCGAGCAGGCGTTTGGCCTCCAGGGTCTGCTGGCGGCGGATCAGCCCGCCCGGCGTGCGGCCGGTGGCCTGCTTGACGAGCGTCTGCAAGTGCCCCGGAGACACGCCGAGTTCCTGCGCGCTGGAGGCAACCGAGTGCCGCACCCCTCCGGGCCGGGCGATCAACCGGGTGAAGGCGGCGGCCAGTTCGCCCGGGCGGCCCGGGGTCGCCCCCGGCTCGCCCGGAGTGGCGGCACGCAGGGCGCGGACGATCAGGATGTGCAGACTGGCCCGCAGGACGCCCTGGAACCCGGGCGGCGTGGTCAGGAACTCGTGCTCCATGTCGGCGAGCAGCGCGCCCACCGCGTCGGCCTGGTCGCCGAGGTCGAGTCCCGGCCGGGCGGCCAGGGCCCGCAGCGCGGCGAGGTCGCGCGGCCGGCCGAGCAGGAAGTCCTCGTTGAACAGGACGACCCGGCCCGCGAGCTCGTCCGCGTCCGCCCAGTAGTGCACCTGGCCGGGCGCGATCACGCACAACTGCGGTGGCGCCAGCGGCCGGTGGACCAGGTCGAGGACGTGTGCGCCGCGCCCGCCGGTGACGTGCACGATCTCGTAGAAGGAGTGCCGGTGGGGGAAGCCGGCCCGGGAGAGCGGGCCGATCGTGTCGAAGGTGCCGATGGCGAACGGGAGCAGGTGCGGCAGCGGGACCTGGAGGCGGTGCAGCGGCAGGTCCGGCGTGGCACGGGGAGTGGGGGTGGTCCGTCGTGCGTCCATCGGAGCAGTGTGCTCCGGTCCGCCTGACAGGTCCATACCACTGAGGTTCCCGCCGGCCCGCCCTAGACCGGCGGCCAGGGGATCGCGGGCCAGTCCTCGGACGGCAGCGGGTGCAGCCCCGTCCCGCGCAGCGCGTCCACCCGGGCGCGCGTCGCGGCCAGTTCGGCGGCCGTCAGGTGCGGGGACAGGCGCGCACCGAGCTCGCCGTCCAGCTCCCCGGCCAGCCGGGCCAGCATCTCCAGCGCCTCGGCCGGCAGCGGATCCCCCGCCCAGCCCCACAGCAGCGTGCGCAGCTTGCCCTCGGTGTTGAAGGTGACGCCGTGGTCGATGCCGTAGACCCGGCCGTCGGCCGCCGGGATCAGGTGGCCACCCTTGCGGTCGGCGTTGTTGAGGACGGCGTCCAGCACCGCGAGCCGGCGCAGCCGGTCGTCGTCGTGGTGGACCAGCAGCGCGGTGCGCCCGCCGCCGACCTCGGCCCGGACGATCGGCAGCCAGCCCGGCTCCGGGCCGGACGGGTCCTGGAGGGCCAGCAGCGGCGTGGCCTCCGGGTCCGGCTCCACCCACAGCTGCACCATGCCGGGCCCGTGCGGCCCGTCGCGCAGCACCGTCGGCGGGACCAGCGCCCAGCCGGTGGCGGTGGACAGCTCGTACGCGGCGACCTCACGGCCCGCGAGCGTGCCGTCCGGGAAGTCCCACAGCGGGCGCTCGCCGGACACCGGCTTGTAGACCACCTGCGCGCTCAGCGAGCCGAGCGCGACCGTGCAGTAGAGGGCCGCGTTGGAGGCCTCGGTGAGGCGGCCGTGCACCGTCAGCCCGCCCTCGCGCAGCAGCGCCAGGGCGGTGGGCACGTCGGCGGCGAGGGCCGCGGCCGCGGCCGGGTCCGCCTGGGGCGGGGTCTCGGTGTTCAGCGCCGGTAACCGTTCGCGCGCGGGCACAGGTGGCCCTCCGGGTCGAGCGGCAGGTTGCAGAACGGGCAGGGCTTGCGGCCGGCCGCGACGAGGTCCAGCGCGCGCTTGGCGAACACCCGGGCCATCGCCCCGGACAGCCGCACGCGCAGCATGTCCGGGCCGTTGTCGTCGTCCTCGAACACCGCCTCGGCGGCCTCCTCGTCCTCCTCCTCGACCAGCGCCTGCGCCTCGACCACGAGGCAGCCGTCCACACTGTCCCAGGCCAGGGCCATCGTGCCGACCCGGAACTCCTGCTCCAGCGGCAGGTCCAGCGGCGCGGTGTCGAGCAGGTCCTGCGGGGCGGCGGCCGGGATGGCGGGGTCCCCGCCGCTGCGCCGCAGCGCCTCGTCCAGGACCTCCTCGATCCGCTCGGCGAGCGCGGCGACCTGGGTCTTCTCCAGCAGCACGCTGGTGATCCGGCCCCGCGCGCTGGCCTGCAGGTAGAACGCCCGGGCGCCGGGCTGGCCGACGGTGCCGGCCACGAACCGTTCGGGCTGGTCGTAGAAGAAGACCTGACGGGGCACGCTCTCGCTCCGGATCGTGTCGCTCGGTTGCGGATCCGCCGGGGGGATCGCGCGGGATCGTTGGACTCGTTAGTCACCCTACGACCTCCGGGCCCCACCGGGGGAGCCGAGCCGGAGGCCGGGGCCGGGATGGCACCCGGTGGGTCAGGCGGTGCCGCCGACCACGGCGTCACCGGCCGGCGCGGTCGACGCCGCGCCGTGCCGGGGCGCGAGCGAGGCCAGGTCACCGGTGTCGCCCATTCTCAGCACGAAGGGGCGCTGCGGCGTGTAGCGGATCACGGTGACCGAGCACGGCTCGACGCTGATCCGCTGGAAGTGGTCCAGGTGCAGGCCGAGCGCGTCGGCGACGACCGCCTTGATGACGTCCCCGTGCGAACAGGCCAGCCAGACCGCGTCGTCGCCGTGCTCGGCGGCGATCTTCCCGTTCCACTCGCGCACCGCGTCGACCGTGCGGTGGCTCAGCTCGCGCAGCGACTCGCCGCCGGGGAACGCCGCGGCGGCGGCGTGGTCCTGGACGGTGCGCCACAGCGGCTCCTTGGCCAGCTCGGCCAGCGGGCGGCCGGTCCAGTCGCCGTAGTGGCACTCCCCCAGCCGCTCGTCGACGGCGGGATCGCCCAGTTCGGGCCGGGCGGCGAGCAGCGGCTCCAGGGTCTGCCGGCAGCGCTCCAGCGGGCTGCTGACGGCCTGCGCCAGCGGAATGCCGGCGAGCCGGTCCGCGAGCGCGGCGGCCTGCGCACGCCCGGTGTCGTCGAGGTCCACCCCGGGCGTCCAACCGGCCAGGATCCCGGCGGTGTTCGCGGTCGAGCGGCCGTGGCGGACGAGCAGCAGGGTCGGCATGGGGCCTAGCCTACGGCCTCCGCGCGCCGGCGCGGGCGGCGGGCGGCTCTCCGTGACGGCCTCGGTCCGGGGCGGGCCGGGGCCCTCGGGCGACAATGGCCCGCATGATCGTCCACTGCGCCATCTACCGCGACGGCCGCCTGGTCGAGGAGTTGCCCGGCCCTGCGGGCACCCGCGAAGCCGCCAGGACCGCCGGGCCCGGCGGCTTCGTCTGGATAGGCCTCTTCGAGCCGACCGCCGAGGAACTCGGCCAGGTCAGCGCGGAGTTCGGGCTGCACCCGCTGGCCGTCGAGGACGCCGCGAGCGCCCACCAACGGCCCAAGGTCGAGGCCTACCAGGGCTCGCTGTTCGTCGTGCTCAAGTCGCTCGGCTACCGCCCGGACACCCGTGAGGTGACCACCGGCGAGGTGATGGTCTTCGTCGGCGCGGACTTCGTGCTGACCGTCCGGCACGGCGAGGACAGCCCTCCCGACGGCCTGCGGCGGGCACGTGAGCGCCAGCCCGACCTCGCCACGTACGGCCCGAGTTCGGTGCTGCACTCCGTCTGCGACACCGTCGTCGACAGCTACGTGGACATCGCCGCCGCGCTCCAGAACGACCTGGACGAGCTGGAGGCGGAGATCTTCGCCCCCGGCCGCACCGGCGCCGACGCGGCCGGGCGGATCTACGGCGCCAAGCGGCAGGTGATGACCGTCCGCCGGGCCACCGGCCCGCTGCTGGAGCCGATGCTGCGCCTGGAGCGCGGCGCCGCCTTCGTGCGCCCCGAGGCGGCGCCCTACCTGCGGGACGTCGCCGACCACCTGGCCCGGGTGAACGACCAGGTGGACGGCATGGACCGGCTCCTGTCCGACATCCTCGCCGCCAACCTGGCGCAGGTCAGCGTGCAGCAGAACGACGACATGCGGAAGATCTCCGCCTGGGCGGCGCTCGCCGCGGTGCCGACGCTGATCGCCGGCATCTACGGCATGAACTTCGACGACATGCCCGAACTGCACCAGCCCTGGGGGTACCCGGCGGCCCTCGGGCTGATGGCGGTCGTCTGCGTGGTGCTGCACCGGGTGTTCAAACGGCACGACTGGCTGTGAGCTCCCGGGCCGCTCCCCGCCGGTGCCGTGCAGGGCGTGGCAACACGGTGGACCCGTCCGGCCACGGCCCTAGGCGAGGCCGGCGCGCTCCAGGGCCTCGACTCCCGTGCGCAGCGCCTGGATCCGCTCGTCCAGGCCGAAGCCGCCGGGGGCCAGGGTGAGCGTGGTGACGCCCGCCTCGGCGTAGGCCTGCATCCGGTCGGCGATGCGGGCGGTGTCGCCGATCAGCGCGGTGGCGTCGATCAGGTCGTGCGGGACGGCCGCGGCGGCGCCCGCGTAGTCCTTGGCCAGGTACTTCTCCTGGACCTCGTCGGCGGCCTGCTCGTAACCCATGCGCCGCGCGAGCTGGTTGTAGAAGTTCTTCTCCTTGCTGCCCATGCCGCCGATGTACAGCGCCGCGTAGGAGCGCAGCGAGTCGACGCCGGCCTTGATGTCCTCGCCGACCACGACGTTCACCGTCGGGCAGAGGTCGAAGCCGTCCAGCGTCAGCCCGCTCTTCTCGCGGCCGGCCCGCAGCGCGTCGATGGAGAGCCCGGCGTGCTCGGGCGAGAAGAAGATGCCGAGCCAGCCGTCGGCGATCTCGCCGGTCAGCTCCAGGTTCTTCGGGCCGATCGCGGCGATGTACAGCGGGATGTGCTCGCGCACCGGGTGGACGGTCAGCTTGATCGGCTTGCCGGGGCCGCCGGGCAACGGCAGCGTCCAGTGCCGGCCCTCGTGCACCAGGCGCTCGCGGGACATCGCCTTGCGGATGATCTCCACGTACTCGCGGGTGCGGGCGAGCGGCTTGTCGAACTTCACGCCGTACCAGCCCTCGGAGACCTGCGGGCCCGAGACGCCGAGGCCGAGCCGGAACCGGCCGCCGGACAGGGTGTCCAGGGTCGCGGCGGTCATCGCGGTCATGGCCGGGGTGCGGGCCGGGATCTGGAAGATGGCCGAACCGACGTCGATCCGCTCGGTCCTCGCGGCGACGAAGCTGAGCACGGTCGCCGCGTCCGAGCCGTACGCCTCGGCCGCCCAGCACACCGAGTAGCCCAGCCGGTCCGCCTCCTGGGCCACGGCGATGTTGTCGGCGTCCATGCCGAGTCCCCAGTAGCCGAGGTTGATGCCGAGTCGCATGTGCCGAACCTTCCAGTCGGGTGGGCTTGGTGGTGAGGGTAACCGGGTGCCCCGCGGTGATGCTACTGGTCGGTAGCGGTGGATCCGGCCACCGCGCCGCCGGCCGCCCGGCGTTGATCGTCCTGCGGGTCTGCGCACCTGTCCGTGCACCGGCCGCTACGCTCAGCCGACGTGGGGAGTCCCGTCCCCACCTGCGCGTTCACAGGGCCATCGGGGGCGCCCCGGGCCCGCCGAGTGGAGGGCCCGTCGGATGGAACATCGTCACCTCGGCCGTACCGGCCTTCAGGTCTCCCGGCTCGGGCTCGGCACCATGACCTGGGGCCGCGACACCGACGAGCACGAGGCCGGCGAGCAGCTCAAGGGGTTCGTCGACGCCGGCGGCAACCTGGTCGACACGGCCGACGTGTACGCCGACGGCGGCGCCGAGTACCTCCTCTCCCGCCTCACCGACGCCCTCGTCCCCCGCTCCGAACTCGTCATCGCCACCAAGGCCGGCAGCGTCCCGGAGTCCCGCCGCCGCTTCGACTGCTCGCGCGGCCACCTCCTCGCCGCCCTCGACGCCTCGCTGCGCCGACTCGGCACCGACTACGTCGACCTGTGGCAGGTGCACGCGTTCGACCCCGGCACGCCCGCCGAGGAGACGCTCAGCGCGCTCGACATCGCCGTCAACTCCGGGCGCGCCCGTTACGCCGGGGTCTGCGACTACAGCGGCTGGCAGCTCGCCAGGGCCGCCACCTGGCAGAGCGCGCACCACGGACGGACCCCCCTCGCCGGGGTGCAGCTGGAGTACTCGCTCCTCCAGCGCGGCATCGAGCGCGAGGCGCTGCCCGCCGCCCTGGACGCCGGGGTCGGACTGCTCGCCTCGTCGCCGCTCGGCCGCGGGGTGCTCACCGGCAAGTACCGGCACGGCGTCCCGCAGGACTCGCGCGGCGCCTCGCCCTACCTGTCCGGCTTCGTCCAGCCCTACCTCGGGGAGCGCTCGCGGCGGATCGTCGACGCCGTCGCGACCGCCGCGGACGGGCTCGCCAGCAGCCCGCTCGCGGTCGCCCTCGCGTGGGTGCGGGACCGGCCCGGGGTGGCGAGCGCGCTGGTCGGGGCGCGGACGGCGGCACAGCTGCAGGCGGCGCTGTCGGTGGAGGCGCTTACGCTTCCGGGTGAGATCCGCGGCGCGCTGGACGACATCTCGTCCCCGGTGCACCGCTACCCGGACCAGGGGTGGACCGAGCTCTGACCCCTGTCGAGCAACACACGCAGTGGAGTGACCTTTGGAGCGGACGATGAGTGACACGGAGAACGGCGCTCCGGAGGCCGACTCGGCGGGTCCGGCGGGTCCGGTGAGTCCGGCGGACAAGGCCGCGGCGATCGCCGAGCTGGCGCAGCGGATCCGCAGCGTCGGGCCGCAGGCGGCGACGCCCGCTTCGACGGCTGCTCCGGCGGGTGCGGCCGCCGCCGGGCCGCGGCCCGCAGCGAGCTCCGGCCCCGCGGCCCCGTCGGCGGCCGTCGCGTCGTCCGCGCGCGCCGGCGGCGGCGAGCAGCCGGCCGACGCCCTGCGCGCCACCGCCGAGGTCCTCACCGCGGGCGGCGCCCCCACCGAGCTCGCGGCCGCCGCCGTCGCCGAGTTCGGCGACGACGCCGCCGAGCGGCTGCGGACGGACCCGTGGGCCGTGCTCGGTCTGCCCGGCGTCCGCCCGGAGCACGCGGACCGCTTCGCCCGCGCGCTGCTCGGCCCCGACGCCGAAGCGGGCGACTCCCGCCGCGCCCAGGCCCTCGTGCTGTGGCTGCTGGAGCAGGCCGTGCTGCGCGGGCACTCCGCCCTGGAGCTCGCCGAGGTCGCGGCCGGGCTCGAACGCCTCCGCATGCCGGAGCCGGCCGCCGCGATCCAGGCCGCCGTCGAGGACGGGCGGGTGCTGCCCTTCCAGGAGGAGCTGACCGGGCCCGAGGCGCACGGATCGGGCGACGAGGACGACGAGCCGCCGACCCGGACGCTGCTCGCACTGGAGCGGCTGGCGATGGCGGAGGACAGCCTCGCGGAGGGGCTGCTCCAGCTGATGGCCACGTTCGTGCCGGGCGAGGACCCCGAGGAGGCCGAGAACCTCTCGGAGGTGGAGGACGCCCCCGAGGTGAAGGATGCCGCCGAGGCGGAGGAGGAGGGCGGCGCGGAGGACGAGGCCGCCGCTTCCGAGGCCGCCGCTTCCAAGACCGACGGGTCCGAGACCGACGGGTCCGATGGCGAGGGCGCACAGGACGCCGCCGCGCCCGTCGAGGCCCCCGCACCCGCCCCCGGCCCGACGGCGTGGGCCGCCGCCGCCGAGGCCGCGCCGTCCTCGTCCGCGACGGCGCTCGTCCGGGCCGTCGCCGACAGCGCCCTCGTCCTGCACACCGGCGGCGAGGCCGCCCGCGCCGAACCGGCCGCGCTGCTCACCGCCGCCGCCGGCCTCGGGCTGCGCGCCTGGGCCGCCACCTGGACCGACCAGGGCCGCGCCTCCTTCGCCGCCCTGGCCGGGCCCGACGCCCGGGTCGTCACCCTCGCCGAGCTGCTCTCCGGCACCGGCGGCCCCGGCCGCTCGTCCGACGGCACGCTCGCCCTGGACCTCCTGGTCGTCCTCGACGCCCCGCTGCTGGACGTCGAACTCGCCGCCACCGTCCTGGAGTCGCTCGCCGACGGCACCCGGCTGGTGCTCAGCGGCGACCCCGGCCAGCTCTGGTCGGCCGGCCCCGGGCGGTTCTTCGCCGACCTGCTGGCCGCCAGGGTCTGCCCGGCGGTCGCCTCCCGCACCCCGGACTTCGGCCCGATCGGCGAGCTGGTCTCGGGCATCGGCATCGGCGAGCTGCAGCCGGTCGAGGCGCCGGACAAGGAGGTGGTCATCCTGACCGCCAGGGACGGCGCCGAGGCGGTCCACCGCGCCGTCCAGCTGCTCACCGACTCGATCCCGCGCGCCCTCGGCATCCCGGCCGAGGAGGTCGTCCTGCTCACCCCCGGCCACGGCGGCCCGGGCGGCACCCGGGCGCTCAACGCCGCCGCCAAGGCCCGGCTCAACCCCGGCCCCGGCCGGTTCGGCGGCTTCGACCCGGGCGACCGGGTGGTCGAGTCCCCCGCCCCGGGCATCACCCGTCCGGCCCGGGTCCTCGACGGCGACGCCGCCGGGCTGCACCTGGAGTACGCGGACGGCACCCGCCGGACGGTTCCGCCCGCGGACGCGGCGCGGCTGCGGCACGGCTGGGCGCTCACCGTCCACCAGGCGCTCGGGCGGCACTGGCCCGGCGCGGTGGTCGTGCTGCCGGAGGACGCCGGCCCGGCGCTGACCCGGCAGTGGGTCTACACCGCCTTCGGGCGCGGCGAGCGTCACCTGTCCGTGGTGCACGCGGCTGGCCCGGCGCTCGCCCAGGCCGTCGCCGAGCGCCCGGCGCAACCGCGCACCACCCGGCTGCGGGCGATCCTCGCGGAGAACGCCGCCGCGGAGTACTGAGGCCGGTACGGAGAGCGGAGACGGGAACGAAAGCGAGCGGGCGGCTCCCACGAGGTGGGGGCCGCCCGCTCGCACGTCCTGGCCGCGTCAGTCGTCGAGGTCCTCGTCGTCGTAGACCTCGCTCACGTCGAACCGGCAGATGAGCAGCTGCGGGTCGGCGTGGTCGAAGGGCTCCGGCAGCCACTCCCCCGGCTCGGTCGGCTCGGCCGCCGCGACCCAGAGCGTCGAGTCGGCCTCCTCCAGGCCGAACTCCTCGCTGCGGGCCGCGATCTCGTCCGGCTCGTACTCGCCGAACAGCACGCCGATCGCGGCGTTCACGCCGCCCTCGCCGCCCCCGCCCGGGGTGAGCGACTCGTCGAGCCGCTCGGCCTGGGCGCGCAGCCGCTTGGGGTCGACGACGTGGTAGTCGCGGCGGATCAGCACGCTGATCGCCTCGGGCTGTTCGGGTCCGTGGTAGCCCCCGGGGCCCTCGTCCCCGGGGACCTCGAAGGGGGTGACCTCGTCGTAGACCTCGTACAGGAGTTGGTCGTAGGCGATGGCCGCCGTCGCGAGCTGCTCGTAGGCGGCGGACACAGCGGGATCATCCGCTGCGCTGGGGCTTGACACCGCTTCCAGATGACGGTCGATGGCGGCCTTGACCGCCTCGGCGGCGGCGCGTACCTCGGCAATGGTGGGCTGCGCGGCATCAGACATGGTGCAGACGCTATCTCCCCGCGGTGTCGGTACGCACAGCGGTTGTCACCTACACCCGCGATTTCACCGCAACTTCCCCCCTGATGTCCGATCTACATGCATTCATCCCCGCGCGAACCCGGCGCACGAGGAGCGCGGAGGGCTCACCTCGGCCGTTCACGGACGGCTTCGCGCGCCGGGATCGGGGTATCCCGTCCACAGGAGCAGCGGAACTGATGCACAGTCAGCGGAGCGGGTGGCCGGACGGCCGTCGAGTGGCTCCCGAGCGGCCCGCCGGCGGCCTTCGGGACCGGACCCGCCGGCGGGAGGTCGACCGGAAATACCCGGGCCCACTGTCGGAGCCAGGCCGTAGGCTTGCAGGCAGGCGAACCCCAGGAGGAGCGTTTTGACCCCACCGAAGACGGTCCGGCAGCCGGAGTACGAGTACCAGTCCCTGCGCATGCCGCGCGGCACCTCGCGGAACGCGGCGCGCCAACTGCTCACCGAGCACGCCGAGTACGGACACTGGGAGCTCGACCGACTGCGGCTCTTCCCGGACGGGAGCCGGACGGTCCGGCTGCGGAGGCGGATCATCCGGCAGGTCCGCAACTGGTGACGGGCGGGGCCGTCCGCACTGGACGGCCGGTCCGGGACGGCCGGCCGCGCGGCGCGTCGCACCGCTCGCGTCGAACCGCTCGCGACACCCAGGACTCCACGCACGACACGGCTCGCGCCCGGCGTTCACGCGCCCGCGGCCGTCCGGTCCTCCCGGAGGCCGCGGGCGCGCGTCGTTCCGCGCCCGGGACGCCTCAGCGGGCGCCGGCGCGGGCCCGGCGGTAGAGCACACCGCCGCCGAGCAGCAGCGCGAGGCCGGCCGCGCCGAGCAGCTCGACGTCGCCCGCGCCGGTCGACGCCAGCTGGCTGCCGGGGGCTCCGGCGGCCGTGGTGGCCACGCCGTTCGTGCGGGCCGCGGCCGGGACGGCACCGGTGCCGGGCCCGCCGCTGTTGCCGCCCGCGGCCGACCCGACGGCCGGGGTGGAGGCGGCCGGGGCGCCGGGGGTGGTCCCGGTGGACGAGCCGCCGGTGCGACCGCCGCCCGGCGAGGTCTCACCGCCGCCCTGCGGCGGGGTGGTGGACGGGGTTCCGGACGGCGGGGTCGGGCCGTGGCTCTCGGGGCAGTCGTCGGTCGGCCGGGGAGCCGGCGGAGCGACGTTGCCGCAGGCGTTGCCGAAGGCCGGGTTGCCGACGCCGACCACGTCCACGGAGTTGCCGCAGGCGTTGACCGGGATGTGCACCGGGGCCTGGACGCTGTTGCCGGAGGCCACGCCGGGCGAGTCGGCCGCGGCACCGGAGGCCGAGGCGCCCGAGGCGGAGGAGCCGCGGGTGGCACCGCCGTTGTCGCTCCTGCCGCCGCCCTGACCGCCCCCGCCGCCCTGGTGGCCGCTCACGTTGGCGCAGTGGTTGCCGTAGGCCGGGTTGAGCACGCCGATCACGTCGACGGTGTTGCCGCAGGCGTTGATCGGCACCTCGACCGGCACCTGCACCGAGTTGCCCGAGGCCACGCCCGGCGAACCGGCGGCACCCCCCTGCGCCTCGGCGCCCGCGTAGGCGTAGCCGGCGGTCGAGGCCAGGACACTGCCCGTGGCCACGGCCGTGAGGATCCCCTTCTTGGCTACATTCCTCATGTATTCCCCTGACGTATGACGTATCCGTATGACGTATCGAAACGACGTGATGACCTTCCGGACATCCGAAAGTCGGACTTTCTGAATATCCGGATATCCCGCGAGGTCTTCGACTGCACAGGAGTAAACGAGGAAGTCATGGCGAGGTTGGGCCGAACGCATCAGCTTCACCCGATCGAGTGGACGTGTCTGTTTGCCGCATCCGGGCACCCCCGACCCGCCGCCGTCCTGCTCGCCCTCCCGAAACGCAAGAACCCCCGGCGGCGGGGAGTCCCGCCGCCGGGGGCCGAGCTTCTGGGCCTTAGAAGTTGGCGCAGTGGTTGCCGAACGCCGGGTTCAGAACGCCGATCACGCTGACGGTGTTGCCGCAGACGTTGACCGGGACGTGAACCGGGACCTGCACCAGGTTGCCGGAGACCACACCCGGCGAGGCGACCGCAGCACCCTCGGCCGCCGCACCGCCGTGGGCGGACGCGACACCGGCGGCGGCGAGGACCAGCCCACCGGTGGCAGCGGCGACGGCGGCGATCTTCTTGACCTTCATCATTCCTCCTGTTTGGACACCGCAACCCGTTCGGCGGGCTGCACAGGGATGAACGACGGTGTGGCAAACGGGGTACGGAACAGATTTGCCATTCACCCGCAACGGTGATGACTCGCACACATGCCCACCGCAGAATTCCATGCAGGATCGTTTCTGTCGATCTCCCCGACCACGTCCCAAATCATTAGCTCCGACAATGCGGACGGCCCGCACCCGGAACCCCGGGGCGGGCCGTCACGGCGCGGTGCCCGGCCCGCACCGATCGACTCGGCAGGCGTCGACTCGGCGGGCGTCGACTCGGCAGGCGTCGGCTCAGCGGGCGTCGACTCAGCGGGCGTCGACTCGGCAGGCGTCGGCTCAGCGGGCGTCGACTCGGCAGGCGTCGGCTCAGCAGGCGTCGATGAACCGGTCCAGCACGCGCACGCCGAACTTCAGCCCGTCCACCGGCACGCGCTCGTCGACGCCGTGGAACATCCCGGCGAAGTCCAGCTCCGGCGGCAGCTGCAGCGGCGCGAAGCCGAAGCAGCGGATCCCGAGGTCCTGGAACGACTTGGCGTCCGTCCCGCCCGACAGGCAGTACGGCACCGCGCGGGCGATCGGGTCCTCCGCGCGCAGCGCCGTCTGCATGGCCTCGACGAGCGCGCCGTCGAAGCTCGTCTCGATCGCCTTGTCCGCGTGCAGGCTCTCGCGCTTCACACGCGGGCCCAGGACGCTGTCCAGCTCGGCCAGGAACTCCTCCTCGTAGCCGGGCAGGAAGCGCCCGTCCACGTGCGCGGTGGCCTGGCCGGGGATGACGTTCACCTTGTAGCCGGCGCCGAGCATGGTCGGCTGGGCGGTGTTGCGCAGCGTGGTGCCGATCATCTTGGCGATGCCGCCGAGCACCCGCAGCGTCTCGTCCATGTTCTCCGGGTCCAGCTCGACCCCGAGGGCGTCGGACAGCTCGTCCAGGAAGGCCCGGACGGTCTTGGTGATCCGCAGCGGAAAGGTGTGCCGGCCCAGCCGGGCGACCGCCTCGCACAGCTCGGTGATGGCGTTGTCGTCGTTCTCCATCGAGCCGTGGCCGGCGCGGCCCTCGACCGTCAGGCGCATCCAGTGCATGCCCTTCTCGGCGGTCTCCACCAGGTAGAGGCGCACCTGGTCGTTGACCGTGAAGGAGAACCCGCCGACCTCGCCGATGCCCTCGGTCACGCCCTCGAACAGCTCCGGGTGCTTGTCCACCAGGAAGCGCGCGCCGTACGTGCCGCCGGCCTCCTCGTCCGCGACGAAGGCCAGCACCAGGTCGCGCGGGGGCTTGCGGCCGGTGCGCAGCCGGTCGCGGACGACGGCGAGGGTCATCGCGTCCATGTCCTTCATGTCGACCGCGCCGCGGCCCCACACGCAGCCGTCCGCGATCTCGCCGCCGAACGGGTCGTACGTCCAGTCGGCGGCGTTCGCCGGGACGACGTCGGTGTGGCCGTGGATCAGCAGGCCCGGGCGGGAACGGTCCTCGCCCTCGATCCGGACGACGGTCGAGGCCCGCCCCTTGGCCGATTCGAAGATCTGCGGTTCGACGCCGAACTCGGCGAGCTGCTCGGCCACGTACTCGGCGGCCTTCCGCTCGCCCGGCCCGGAGCCGTCCCCGTAGTTGCTGGTGTCGATCCGGATCAGGTCGCGACAGATCCCGGCGACCTCCGACTCAGCCGTCACCCTCGGCGTCGCCGACTCGCTCCGCTCGCTCACGGTCACTCCTCGTCTCTGGCCCGCACCGGCGCACCAGCGCGCCACCCCCGGGATCTGCACCCGGGCCGTACGAGCACGTCCGCCCATCCTCCCCCAGGCCCCCACCGGGATCCACCCCCCGCACGGGCCCGAAACCCCCTGGTCACGCCCCCGCCACACGCGGCCCCTTGCCCGCGTCACCGCCCCCGCTCCCCCGCGCGGAACCGTTTTGGGAACGCAAGCCGATCTTTGCTACAGTTACATCTGTCAGCGCGGCCGACGGAAAGACGGAAGCCGCAAAGGCAACACCCGGTCCGGGTGGCGGAATGGCAGACGCGCTAGCTTGAGGTGCTAGTGCCCTTTATCGGGCGTGGGGGTTCAAGTCCCCCCTCGGACACGGAACATCCCCTCGGGGCTCGCGAGAGCGCCGGGGGGATTTCGCGTTTTCCGGGGCAGTTTCCGAGGCGTTGCGGGGAGGGTGGGGGAAGCGGACATGACATGGACACCCTTGCCCGACGGAATGGTCTAGTCCACACTGGCGTCGGCCCGGGAGGGCCCCGGGACGGGCGGACGAGGGGGAGGCCATGGGGGGACGGGACGCGGCGCCGGGGCTCCCTTGGGACGGTCCGGAGACGGGGGGCCAGACGCTCGGCGCGCAGGTGCAGGGGCACCGGCGGCGGGCGGGGCTCAGCCAGGAGGAGGCGGCGGCCCGCGCCTCGATCAGTGCCCGGGCGCTGCGCGACATCGAGCGCGACCGGGTCAACCGGCCGCAGGCCGGGACGCTCCGGCGGCTGGCCGCGGCCCTCGGGTTGAGCGGCACCGACGTCGAGCGGCTGCTGACCGCCGCCCGCGCGCGGCCGGCCAGGAACACCGGTCGGCTGCGGTTCCTGATCCTCGGCCCGCTCGTCGTGCAGCGCGACCAGACCCCACTCGCGGTCACGAGTCCGATGCAGCGCCGCCTGCTCGGACTGCTCGCGCTCAAGCACCCCGAGCCGGCCACACAGCAGGAGATCGCCGAGACGCTCTGGCCCGCAGGGCCGCCCAGTTCACGGCAGAGCCTCATCCACACGTACGTCAGCCAGGTCCGCCAACTCCTCGAACCCGCCGCGCCCCGGGCCGGGGCGAAGCCCGCCGTCGCCCGCACCCCCACCGGCTACCTGCTGGAGGCCACCTGGAGCCAACGCGACCTCGGGCACTTCGACGAACTCCTCGCCCGCGCCAAACGCGCGCTCGCCGCGACGGACCCCGTCCTCGCGTACGAGTCGCTCACGCGCGCCCTGGAGTGGTGGCGCGGGCCCGTGCTCGCGGACGGCGACCCGGCGCTGCGCAACCACCCGGCCGCCGTCGCCGCCAACGAGCAGCGGACCGAGGCCGTCCTGCTGCACGCCGACGCCGCACTCCGGCTCGGCCGCCCCGAGGACGCCGTGCGCCGGCTCTGGGAGATGGTGCGGGAGGAGCCGCTGCACGAGGGCCTGCACGCCCGGCTCGTCCTCACCCTCGCCAGCTGCGGCGAACAGGCCGCCGCGCTCAAGGTGTTCACCCGCTTCCGCGACCGGCTGGACGAGGAACTGGGCATCGCGCCCAGCGAGGAACTGCGCGAGGCGCACCTGCGGGTGCTGCGCCAGCAACTGCCCCGCGCGCGGCGCACCGGGACGGACGAACCGTGGCCCCCGGCGGCACCGGGCCCGGCCGTCGCCGTCCGGCCGGCCCAACTCCCCGCCGAGGCCGGGGCGTACGTCGGACGCCGCCGCCAGCTCCGGGAACTGGACGGCCTGGTGGCCACGGACCCGGCCGTCCGGCAGAAGGTCGTCGCCGTGGTGGGCGCGCCGGGCGTCGGCAAGACGGCGCTGGCGATGCACTGGGCGCACGCGCGGCGCGACCACTTCCCGGACGGGCAGCTGTTCGTCGACCTGCGCGGACACTCCCCCGTGCCCGCGCTGCGCCCCGGCGACGTCCTGGCCCAGTTCCTCCGCGCCCTCGGCGTGCCGCCCGACCGGATGCCGGCCGACGAGGACGAGGCCGTCGCGACGTACCGCACGCTGCTCGCCGACAAGCGGATGCTGATCGTGCTGGACAACGCCCGCGACCCCGAACAGGTCCGGCCGCTCATCCCCGGTGCGCAGGGCTGCGGCGTCGTCATCACCAGCCGCACCAGGATGGCCGGGCTGGTCGTCAGCGACGGCGCCCGGCAGCTGGCCCTCGACGTGCTCGGCCCGGACGACGCCCTTAGGCTGCTCGCGCACACCGCGGGCGCCGAGCGGGTCGCCGCCGAGGAGGAGGCCGCGCGGGCGCTGGTCCAGCTGTGCGGCGGGCTGCCGCTCGCGATCAGGATCGCCGCCGCCAACCTGCACGCCCGCAACACCGGCATCACCGCGTACTGCACCGAGCTCGCCGGCGACGACCTGCTCAGCCGGCTGCGCGTCGAGGGCGACCGGCACGCGACCGTCAGGGCCGCGTTCGACCTCTCCCACCGTGCCCTGCCCGAACCGGCCCGGCGGATGTTCCGGCTGCTCAGCCTGATGCCCGGGGCGGACGTCACCGTCCACGGCGCCGCCGCCCTCGCCGACACGACCTCCGCCGAGTCCGCCCTGCTCATGCACCGGCTGACCGACGCCCACCTCGTGCAGGAGCGCTCCCCCGGCCGGTTCGGGCTGCACGACCTGCTGCGCTCCTACGCCCGCGAGCTCGTCGTCGGCGACGAGGTGCACGGCGCCCGGGAACGGCTCTTCGAGTGGTACCTGCGCCACGCCGAGGCCGCGGCCCGGCTGCTCGACCCGACCAGGCCCGCGGCCGGCCCCGGACCGGCCGCCGCCACGCTCGTCCCGGACCGCGCCCAGGCGGCCGCGTGGCTGGACGCCGAACGGGACAGCCTGGTCGGCGCCGTCCTGCACGCGGCCCACTCCGGCTTCCCCACCGTCGCCTGGCGCCTCGCCGAGAGCCTGCACGGCTACCTCTCCCGTGGCATGTACACCATCCAGCGGCTGCGCGTCGCCACCGCGGGGCTCGCCGCCGCCGTCACCGACGGCCGGCTCCGCGCCCAGGCCACCGCGCAGCTGCAGCGCGCCGACTGCCACTGGACCCTCGGCAACAACGCGCTCGCCGTCACCCTCTTCGGCAAGGCCCTCGACCTCGCCGGGCGGGCCGAGTGGCCGGCCGGCCAGGCGACGGCGCTGCGCCGGATCGGCGCCGCCCACCAGGAGAACGGCAGCATGCGCCTGGCCTCCGACTACCTCTCCCGGGCCCGCGAGCTCACCGAACGCGCGGGCGGCGCGGGCACCGCCGACGACCTCACCGACCTCGGCCTGATCTGCTGGAAGCTCGGCCGCCTGCCCGAGGCCGCCGACCACTTCACCCACGCCGCCCGGCTCTACCGCGACCTCGGCTCGGTCCGCGGGGAGGCGATCGCCCACACCAACCTCGGTATCGCCCACCGCGCCATGGGCCGCTCCCGGGAGGCGATCCGGGTGGCCGGCGCCGCACTGGCCGTCCACGAGGCCACCGGCAACCGGACCAGCGAGACCGTCGCCCTGAGCTGCCTCTCCCGCGCCCACTCCGACCTCGGCGACCACCACACCGGCCGGCGGCTCGCCGAGACCGCCCTCGCCACCGCGCGGGCACTCGGCAACCGCCGGCTGGAGGCGAACGCCGCCTTCGTCCTCGCGATCGCGCTGGAGCGGGCCGAGCGACTGCCCGAGGCCGCCGACAGCTACCGGCAGGCGCTGCACCTCGCCGAGGTGGTCGACGACCGCTTCCCGCAGGTGTCCGCGCTCGTCGGCCTGGCGACCGTCCAACGGCGGCTCGGCGAGCCGCAGTTCGCCCTGCTCACCGCCCAGCAGGCGCTCGCCCTGGCCCGCGAGTCGGAGTTCCGGCTGCTGGAGGCCTGCGCACTCGACGTGCTCGCCCACGTCCGCGTCCTGCTCGGCGACCCGCGCGCCGGCGCGGACCTGGCCGCGGACGCGCTCGCGCTGCACCGGGAGACCGGCCACCGGCCCGGCGAGGCGCGCAGCCACCACGTGCTCGGGCACGCGCACGCGGCACTCGGCGCACCGGAGGAAGCGCTCGCGCACCGGCGCGCGGCGGAGCGGATCGGCGAGGAGACGGGGACCGGGGCCGTCCTCTGAGTCACGGCCGGGCCCGTGCGGCCGGGGACAGCGGCTCGGACGGGACGCGCGGACGGGACGCGCGGACAGGACGTTGGCGCCGGAACAACTGCTCCGGAAGTTGCGGCCACTTCTTCCGGTCGCCCGGCCGCCGCCCGCCCGCCCGCCGGATCGCCGAGCTCAGCCCCCGTAGACGGCCCCCGTCGACCGGAGGTTCCGGCCGCTCGGCCTCTGGTGCGACTACAGCCGGTCCAACAGCCGCCCTCCGTACCGTGATCCAGAACCCCCCACACGACCGCCGCGATCCATGAGGTGACACGTTGCCACAGCTCACGGTCGACTTCGCCGGTGCCCGCCCCGCACGGTCGGGCCCGCTCTCGTTCGGTCACGCCAACATCGTCCGTGCGATCAGCATCGACGACGACCCCACGCGCCTGAACCTCGCCATGGTCTTCGGCGTCCCCGCCGACGGCGGCCCGGACCGGATCGCCGCCCAGCTGCGCACCCTGCTGGAGCGCCACGAGTCGCTGCGCACCACGTACGTCCTCACCACCCCGCCCACCCAGCGGGTCGCCGCCTCCGGCACGCTCGTGGTCGAGCTGGTCGAGTCGGACGGCGACCCCCTGGGGACGGCCGAGCGCACCGCCCGCCGGCTGCGCGCCCGCCCCTTCGACCTGCAGTCCGAACTCCCCTTCCGCGCCGCCGTGGTGACGGCGGACGGCGTCCCGAGACAGCTCGTCTGGGTGGTCACCCACGCCGCCATGGACGTCGCCGCGTGCGAGGTGCTGCACGCCGAGTGGGCCGCGCTGTGCGCCGGCCGCGAGCTGCCGGAGCCGCCCGCGCTGGAGCCCGTCGACGTCGTCGAGCTGGAGCGCTCGGCGTCCGTCCAGCGGATCGGCGCGGGCGCCGTCCAGTACTGGGGCGGCCAGATCGGCCGGGTGCCGCAGGCCGTGTTCCCGCCGCCCACCGGCACCCCGGCCAAGTCCGACTGGCTGCACCCCGGCCTCGCCGTCCGCTCCGCGGCCGCCCCCGCCCAGCTGGCGGCCGTCGCCGAACGGACCGGCGCCAGCGCCTCCACGGTGGTGCTCGCGGCCCTCGCGGTGCTCGTCGGCCACCGCACCGGGCACGGGACCGTCGCGGTGACCTCGCTCTCCGGCAACCGCGTCGTCCCCAAGCTGCGCGGTTTCTTCGGATCGCTCGCACAGGACGCGCTGCTGCCGCTCGACCTCGACGGGCTGACCGGCTTCGACGACGTCGTCCGGCGGGTGCGGGCGGCCGGGCTGCCCGCGTACCGGCACAGCTGGTTCGACCCGACCGCGGTCTGGCGGGCGATCGAGGCGGCGAGCACCGAACGCGGCATCTCCTTCGCACGCGACCTCGTCTTCAACGACATGAGCGCGCTGGCGGCCGCGGCCGACTCCCCCGACGAGTCCGCGCGGGGGCGACTGCCCGGTGTGTGGATCCCCGGTCACCAGGAGCCGGCCGTCCCCGAACCGGGGCTCGGCGGCAGCGTCGGGTGGGTGCCCGCCGAGGACGTGCCCTGCCGCTTCTTCGCATGCCTGTACCGGCTCGCCGGGGAGTTCGAGCTGACCCTGTGGCTCGACCCGCAGACCCTGCCCGGGGCCGAGGCCGAGGAGTTCGGGCGCGCCCTGCTGCGCCTGTTCGCGGCCGCCGCCGAGGAGGACGTGGCGCTCGAGGAACTGCCCTCGCTCACCACGCTCGCGCCGGTCGAGCGCGGCCCCGGCTGGTACCTCAGCGACCGCTCCTGGGTGGAGCTCGCCGCCGTCCGGACGCTGCTCGCCGAGGTGCTGGCCGACACCCCGCACCTCGTCACCGCGGAACCGGACGACGACCTCGGTCACCGACTGGTGTGCCGCCTCGCCGGGCCGGCCGACCCGCGGGACGTCCAGCGGCGCGCACTGGCCGCGCTCCCCGGGCGGGTCAGCGCCGTCACTCCGCACCGCTACGTGGTGCACGGCGGCGCCCCGGAGCCGGCCCGTGCCGACGACCCGCAGGCCTGGGCCGAGCTGCCGGTGCTGTCCGACTCCTCGGGCCGACCCGCGGAAGGCGACCTGACGTGAGCGCCACCGACACCAGCGCCGACGAGGCGGGTTCCCCCGGCACGGACACCGAGGACACCGGTGCTCCCGGCGCCGCCCTGTGGTCAGGCAACTTCCGCCTCTACTTCGGCGCCCGCACCGGCTCGCTGCTCGGCGACGCGATGCTGCCCGTGGCGCTGTCCGTCGGCGTCCTGGACAGCGGCTACGGCACCGCCGGGGTCGGCTACGCGCTGGGCGCCTGGATGGCGGCGCTCGCCATGGGCGTGCTGTTCGGCGGCGTGCTCGCCGACCGGTTCACACCCCGCCGGATGATGGTCCTGGCCGACCTCGTGCGCCTGGGCATCCAGGGCACGCTGGCCGTCGCGTTCGCCCTCGGCACGCCGTCGCTGGCCGCGGTCGTCGCGCTGCAGTTCGCGAGCGGCCTGGCCACCGCGCTGTTCCAGCCCGGGGTGGCCGGGCTCGTCCCGCAGGTCGCGCAGGACGTCCAGCGGGCCAACGGCGCGCTGCGGATCGCCGAGTCGCTGGCCGGGGTGGCCGGGCCCGCCCTGGCCGGGGTCCTCGTCGGCTTCTCCGGGCCGGCCGTGGTGTTCGCCCTCTACGCGGCCACGTACGGGATCAGCGCCGCCTGCCTGTTCGCGCTGCGGCTGCCGCCGCGCGCGGGCGAGCCGGCCGGGGAGTCGTTCCTGCGCCAACTGATCGAGGGCTGGCAGGAGTTCCGGGCCCGCTCGTGGCTGTGGGGCGTCATCTCGGTCTTCCTGCTGTACGGCTGCTTCGTGGCCGGCCTCTCGCTGCCGGTCGGCACGAACCTCGTCGTCGCCGCCCACGGCTCCGCCGTGCTCGGCACCGGCCTGGCCGCCATGGGCGCCGGCGGACTGGTCGGCGGCGCCGTGGCGATGCGGCTGCGCCCCGCCCGTCCGCTCGCCTTCGGCACGATCGGGTGGGTGCTGTTCGCGCTGTACCCGCTGACGGCGGCGATCCGGCCCGACGTGCTCGTGCTGTGCTTGGGTTGGGGCCTCGCCGGGGCCGGTCTGGCGCTGTGGTCGGTCCTGTGGGCGACCACCGTCCAAACCCGGATCCCGGGAGACCTGCTCAACCGGGTCTACGCGTACGACGTGGCCGGCTCACTGCTGTCGATGGCCCTCGGCCGCGCGCTGGCCGGGCCGATCGCCCGCCTGACCGGGGAGCGGACGCTGATGTTCGCGTCCTTCGGCGTCGGGCTGGCCTGCAGCGCCGTCCTGCTCGCGGCACCGGCCATCCGCAGGCTGCGTGCCGCCGGCCCGGGCGGCGGACGACCGGACGAGGACTGAGTGGAGGCGATCATGGCACACGCGGCACCGACCGTACGACAGGACTCCGCGAGACACCCCGGCGAACCGGACCAGTTCGTGGTCTGGCTCTACGAACGGGCCCTCGGCCGACCGCACTTCACCCCCGCCGGGATCGCCGCCGAACTCGGCCTCCCGCTCCCCAGGGTCCTGCGGGCGCTCGACGAACTGCGCGAACTGCGCCTGGTGCGGCCGGCCGAGGACGGCGGGAGCCTGCTGGTCGCGGTCAGCCCGGACACCGCCCAGGTCGAGCTCCTGGTGCCGCTGGAGCGGGCGATCCACGACCAGCGGCGCCGGCTCGCCGGTTTCAAGGGCCAACTGCGGTCGTTCGCCGCCGCGTTCGACAAGCAGGCCAAGGCCCGTACGGAGAGCGTGGTGATCACCGACGACCCGCAGGAGCTCCGGCTGCGGCTCCTCGAGGCGGCCCAGCGCTGCACCGGGGAACTGCTGGTCATGCAGCCCTGTGTGGCGCAGGAGACGGCCGAGCTGCGGCTGGCCCGGCCGCTCGTGCTGGAGGCGCTGCAACGCGGCGTCCGGGCCCGGGTGCTCTACCCGCACACCGCCCGCGGCGACGCCGGGACGCGGGCCCACATCGGCGCGCTGATGGCGGTCGGCGGGCAGGCCCGCACCACCAAGGAGGTGCACGACCGCTTCCTGGTGTTCGACCGGCAGGTCGCGTTCATCCCGGCCGGCGAGGGCGACGCGATCGCCGTCGTGTACGACGGGGCGGTGGCGGCCTTCCTCGGCGGGCTGCACGAGCGCTACTGGGCCTCGGCCTTCGAGTTCGACTCCGCGGCCGGCGGTTACGCCGGGACGATCGAGGAGGTGAAGGCGACCATCCTCGAACTGCTGGCCTCCGGTGCCAAGGACGACGTGATCGCCCGGCGGGTGGCGATGTCGGACCGCACCTTCCGCCGGCACCTGGCCGCGATCATGCAGGACCTCTCCGCCACCAGCCGGTTCCAGGCCGGCGTGCTGGCGGCCCGGACCGGGCTGGTCGGCCCGACGCCGAGGAACGCCGCCTGAGCCGACGGGCCGCGCCGGTGCCGCGGCCGGGTGGGTCCACCGTGTTGCGGCCCCCGGCCACGGCACCGGCACCCGGCGGGCGGGCACCGGGACGCACCACCGAACCTCTCCGCACCACACCCGACCCCGCTGCTCCGAGCGGGGACCGTCCGCTGCCCGGCTCGATCCGCGGGCGCGGTGACCGGCCCGAGCGGGAGAACGTCCCGCCCCGGCCGGTCCCGGACCCGCGGCGGCCGGGCGACCCTCCGATGGAAGGAAACCGATGTCCACCGCCCTTCAGCACCACCTGTTCGCGAGCGACGACGGCGGCAACGACCTGCCGTACGTCCTGTCGCTGCCGGACGGCTACGCCGACGCGACCGAGCCCTGGCCGCTGCTGCTGTTCCTGCACGGCGCCTCGGAACGCGGCGAGGACCTGGCCGGCATCGCCGCGCACGGCCCGCTCAAGCAGATCGAGGCCGGCGCGGACCTGCCGTTCGTCGTGGTCGCGCCGCAGTGTCCCTCGTACAGCACCTGGGCGGCCGAACTGAGCGCGCTGGCCGCCCTGGTCCGGGAGGTGGCCGACGCCCACCGCGTGGATCCGGACCGGCTGTACGTCACCGGGCTCAGCATGGGCGGCACCGGGACGTGGGCGCTCACCGCCCGCTACCCGGGCCGGTTCGCGGCCGCGGTGCCGATCTGCGGCTCCTGGCTGCCGGAGGCCGCGCCGCGGATCGCCCACCTGCCGGTGTGGACCTTCCACGGCGCCGACGACCGCAACATCCCGGTCTCGCACACCGAGAAGATCGTCGCCGCGCTGCGCGAGGCGGGCAACCCCGTCCGCTTCACCCGGTACCCGGACACCGGACACGACTCGTGGACCAGGACGTACGACGACCCCGAGGTCTACGCCTGGCTGCTCGCGCAGTCCCGGTCCGCCGCAGGGGAGCCGGCCGGGCGCGCGAACCCGCTCGGCGTCGACCCTGCGGCGCCGCTGGACGTGCTGGTCTTCGACGGCGGCTTCGGCGACGGCTACGTCCGGGACGCCGAGGAGCGCTACCGCGCGGCGTTCCCGCACGCGGAGGTCGCACACACCGCCGCCGCCGAGATCCGGCCGCTGCTGGAACCGCGCCTCGCCGGCGGGAACCCCCCGGACCTCGTGGACAACACCGGCCCGGCCTCGGTGGCCACCGCCGAGCTGGCCGCCGCCGGCCGACTGACCGACCTGCGGCCGCTGCTGGCCGCACCGGCCTACGACGATCCGGACCGGAGCGTCGCCGACACGCTGATCCCGGCGGCGATCGCCAAGGGCCGGTTCGGCGGGGAGGAGGTCTGGGCGCTCAACCACGCGTACACGGTGTTCGGCCTCTGGTACTCCAAGTCGACGCTCGCGAGGCACGGTTGGGAGTACCCCAGGACCTGGGACGAGATGCTCGCGCTGTGCGAGGAGGCCAAGCACGAGGGCATCGCGGGCTGGACGTTCCCCGGCAAGTACCCGTTCTACCTGCAGTGGACGCTGTACCCCTTCATCGCCAAGATCGGCGGCCCCGAGGTGCTGCGGGCCATCGACAACCTGGAGCCGAACGCCTGGCACCACGACGCCGTCCGGCAGGCCTTCGAGGCGTACCACGAACTCGCCGTCCGCGGACACCTGCTGGCGGGCACCGCGGACCTCGACCACCTCCAGGCACAGGCCGCGTGGACGGCCGGGAAGGCGCTGTTCATCCCGAACGGCTCCTGGGTGGAGAACGAGGCCAAGGACACCACGCCGCCCGGCTTCGACATGGCCGTGGCGCCGCCCCCCGGGCTCGGCGACACCGACCGGATGCCGTTCGGGACCATCTGGGCGGCGGCCGGCAGCGCGTTCGTCGTCCCGCGGGCCGCCCGCAACCCGCAGGGCGGGCAGGAGCTGCTGCGCGTCCTGCTCGGCCGCACGTCGGCACGGGAGTTCACCCGCCGGGTGTCCTCGCTGACGGTGGTCGGCGAGGCCGCGGACGACCTCGAACTGCCGCCCGGCCTCGCCTCGGCCCGCGACCTGCTCAAGGCCGCCGGCGAGCACGTCGTCGCGCCCCGCACGGACTGGTACCAGGACCTCAACCGCGAGGTCATCGCGGGCTACATCGGCGAACTGACGACCGGCCGGCTGAAGCCCGCCGAGGCCGTCCGGCTGATCCAGCAGGCGGCGGACCGGACCGCCCAGGACGGTTCCGTCACGAAGTACCGGCACCCCTGAGCCTTCCGCTCCCCCCTCTCGGGGATCCGGTCGCTGACCTAATTCGGCAGCCGGTTCCGGGCGTTGAGGAAGGTCTGCACCAATCCATAGCCTGGAGGCACACCACGAAGCCCCCGAGGCGAACGGAGACATCGCCCATGGTCAGCGATGTGATCGACCGGAACGGCCGGTTCCAGGAAATCATGGACCGCCTCACCGTCAAGTCGAT